>CALWSC010000001.1 GCA_944384105.1 uncultured Lachnospiraceae bacterium
CCATGTGATTATCAATATTTCCGGAGATATTTCCCTGATGGATGCGAACGATGCAGCAAGCTATGTTCAGAATCTCACAGGCGAGGATGCAAATATTATTTTCGGTGCCATGTATGATGACAGTGCGACAGATACCTGCCGTATCACGGTTATCGCGACGGGCTTAAGTGACGCTACTGCTAAGGAGGCAAGTGTGAGCGAGGCGAAGAAGAAGACAGCAGCTGCGAAGCCGGCTGAGAAGACAAAGCCGTCATTCACAGGCTCTACGCTGCAGATGCCGAACTTACAGATGCCGACACCGACACAGACACCAATCACAAGCACAATCCCGAAGAAGGATATTCAGATTCCGGACTTTTTAAGACGCAGATAAGAAGACGGATGCAGAGAATCACAGGAGCTGCGGTACGGCGTAGCCCGGCTGCCGATGAGGCAGGCGGGGAAGGCGCTGTGCCGCGGCTCCTTTATTAAATAAGGAGGTAACAGGAAATGCCAAACAAGGAAATCCCATATAAGATCTATCTGGAAGAAAGCGAGATGCCAAAGCAGTGGTACAACGTACGAGCTGACATGAAGAATAAGCCCGCACCGCTGTTAAATCCGGCGACGCTTAAGCCCATGACGTTTGAGGAGCTGCGCCATGTGTTCTGCGATGAGCTCGTAAAGCAGGAGCTCAACGATACGGATGCATACATCGATATTCCGGAGGAGATCTTAAAATTCTATAAGATGTACCGTCCGTCCCCGCTTGTGAGAGCTTACTGTCTGGAGGAGAAGCTGCAGACGCCGGCAAAGATTTACTATAAGTTTGAGGGAAATAACACAAGCGGCAGCCATAAATTAAACTCTGCTATCGCTCAGGCGTATTACGCAAAGCGGCAGGGATTAAAGGGCGTTACAACGGAGACGGGAGCAGGACAGTGGGGAACAGCGCTCTCCATGGCGTGTTCGTATTTCGGACTGGACTGCCAGGTGTATATGGTAAAGGTATCATATGAGCAGAAGCCGTTCCGCCGTGAGGTGATGAGAACCTATGGCGCGAAGGTAACGCCGTCCCCGTCTGAAACGACAGAGGTAGGAAGAAGGATTTTACAGGAGCATCCGGGTACGTCAGGCAGCCTCGGATGTGCAATTTCAGAGGCGGTGGAAGCGGCACAGGCACAGGAGGGATATCGCTATGTGCTCGGAAGCGTGCTGTCTCAGGTACTGCTGCACCAGACAATCATCGGACTGGAGACCAAGGCGGCTCTTGACAAGTATGATATTGTACCGGATATCATTATCGGTTGCGCAGGCGGCGGTTCAAACCTGGGAGGACTGATTTCTCCGTTTATGGGTGAAGTATTAAGAGGAGAGAAGGATTACCGGTTTATCGCCGTGGAGCCGGCATCCTGCCCAAGTCTCACGCGCGGCAGATATGTCTATGATTTCTGCGATACAGGTAAGGTCTGCCCGCTTGCGAAGATGTACACGCTGGGCAGCGGCTTTATCCCATCTGCCAACCATGCAGGAGGTCTCAGATACCATGGCATGAGCTCCATACTGTCCCAGCTTTATCATGATGGCTATATGGAGGCAAGAAGCGTGGAGCAGACGGCAGTATTCCAGGCGGCAGAGCAGTTTGCGAGAGTCGAGGGAATTCTCCCGGCTCCGGAGAGCAGCCATGCGATTCGTGTTGCGATCGACGAGGCGCTTAAGTGCAAAGAGACCGGCGAGGAGAAGACCATTGTCTTTGGACTGACCGGAACGGGGTACTTTGATATGGTGGCATACGAGAAATTCCACAACGGACAGATGACAGACTATATCCCGACAGATGAAGATTTAAAACCGGGCTTTGACGGAATCCCGAAGTTCCCGGGGAATGAGATCTGACAGTAAGGTACAAGAGCTGAGGTGCACAGCTTCAGCTCTTAATTTTTGCAGACAGATAGTTTGCCGCTCTTTCTGGAATGATGTGTAAGAGAACGGGAAAGACTAACGGAAAATATTAGGAGGAGATGCCATGAGGAGAAAAACAGCGATTCTGGCGCTTGCCGCGGCGATGCTGCTTGGCGGCTGCGGAGGCGGCGCGCAGCCGCAGGAAAACACAGACGGGACTGCGCAGACAAAAGAGGAAACCAAAGAAGACCCTGCGCAGGAAGCGATTCGGGCAGTATACCTGAAGAACGATTACGGGGAACTGTTCGTAAATATTGAGCAGGACAACCCGTTTACCGGAACGATTCCTCAAAAGATCGAGGACGGGGACGGAAATTCGCTCTCTGCGGAGGATTTAAAGAGCGGGGATGTGCTGGAGGTCTACGGGAACGGGATTATGCTGGAGTCTTACCCCGGACAGTATCCCGGCATCACGAAACTTGTGCGTGTGGAGCAGGAGAATCAGGAGTATCAGAAAAAGTATCAGGACATGCTCGATCAGTTCTGCCCGGCACCCGATTTATCACAGCCTCCCGAACTTTCTGTGAATTATCGGACAGAGGATGCGGTTGTGACTGCGGCGTGCGGCAGGTTCGGCTATTCATGGCAGTATGAGGGCAGCGCAGCGGCGGTCGATACGGTTCATGTACTGCAGGCACCTGAGCTGGAACAGCAGGCCGTTGAAGGAGAGACGGAGATGACTCTGCTCTTTACCTATGAGCCGCAGGAGATTCAGGTCATGCGCTGGGAGAGCTCTGCGAAGAACGAGAGCTTATCGGACATTCCTGATGGAGAACAGGTAGAGGTCAGTGCAGGCGGGGAAGGTCCTGTGATTACAGTACAGCCGGGATATGTTTACCAGGTATTCGCGCGCTGGCAGGAGGGCGATGCGACATACGGCTTTGAGACCGCAGCAAAGGAGTGAGAACTATGAAACTGGAGAAAATCAAAGAGCAGATGCACAGCATGGAACTTTATCTGACAAATGATGAAGAATTGATGAGAGAGCAGATGGAGTGCCTGGATAAGCTGTATGATTATAATGGGACACGCCCGACCGAGGGAAAGCGCCGTGAGGCGCTTCTCTCAGAAATGCTGGCAGAGGTGGGTGAGGGCTGCTATATAGAGCCTCCGCTTCATTCCAACTGGGGCGGGCGCCATGTGCACCTGGGAAAGTATGTGTATGCGAATTTTAATCTGACGCTGGTGGATGACACGCATATCTACATCGGTGATTTTACGATGATTGGACCAAATGTGACCATCACTTCTGCCGGACATCCGGTTCTCCCAGAGCTGCGTGAACAGACATATCAGTTCAATGCCCCGGTACATATCGGCAGAAATTGCTGGCTTGGCGCCGGCGTCATCATCCTTCCGGGCGTCACGATCGGTGACAATACCGTAATCGGCGCCGGAAGCGTTGTCACAAAGGACATTCCGGCGGATGTAGTGGCAGTCGGCAGCCCCTGCCGCGTCCTGCGCCCGATCGGGGAACGCGACAGAGAATACTATTTTAAGGACAGAAGGATTCCTGAAGGAATATAGTCAAAAAGCGGCGGATAATCCCCACAGAGATTTATTATGGATCTCTGTGGGGGATTTTTTTGCAGAAAAGCAACCGTGCGAAAGAAATCCCCGCCGCTTTGCGGTATACTGTCCATAAAGGAGAGGAGGAAAGACATGAACGAGACGGACTGGGAAAGTGTTCTGAGATTTATTGAGGAGCATCTGAACGAAGAACTGACATTGGAGAAAATTGCGGATGCCGCAGGGTATTCGAGGTATCATTTCAGCCGGAAATTCAGAGAGACACAGGGAATTTCTGTGATGAAATACGTGCTAAGAAGAAAGATGGAAAAAGCATCGCAGGAGATTCTCCGGGGAAGAAGTATACTGGAGACGGCGCTTGATTTTGGATTTTCCAGCCACAGCTCTTTTTCCACAGTATTCCGGCGGGAAATGGGGTATCATCCAAGTCTTCTGAAACTGAAAAAAGAGATTGCAGGAGGGATGTATATGAGGAAAAATGAAGCAATGACAAAGGAAGAACTGTATGAGAAACTGTCAGAAAGGTGCGGTGAAATGTTTGAGAAATGCTGTGCATTGTCGTGTCAGATCTACAGCGGGCAGAGGAGGTATTCCGGCGAAGAATATGTTACACATCCTCTGAATGCCGCCCTTCTCCTGGCAAATGCTGAGGCGGAGGAACCGGTAATTCTTGCGGGACTTTTCTGCGACTGGTATAAAAAGGGCAGGCATACAGAACATTTGGCTGAACAGCTCCCGGCAGAAGTGCGGAAAATTGTGGAGGAACTTCCTGAGACTGATCCGGATAAGCTCTCAGATGAAGCGCTTCTTGTAAAAACAGCGGAGCGGCTGCATAATATGCA
>CALWSC010000002.1 GCA_944384105.1 uncultured Lachnospiraceae bacterium
GATGGATTTGAAGAAGGCTTCTATATCGACTTCTTCTAACCACCGTCTGCCTCATCATGCCCGCTATCAGCGGGCATTTTTCAACCCTAAGGGCTCCAGACGGAGAACTTTCCTTTAATATAAAAAACTGCCGCACTTTCGTGCGGCAGCCGATAAATCTCTTATTCGTAAAGGCACGGAGCGATCTCTTCGCTGTCCATGTTCTCTGCTGTGTAGTACAGGCATCCTGTGTCAACATCTTCTACCGTCTCGCCTGCTGCAGCCTTCACTGCAAGCTCTACTGCCTTGTAGCCGATCTGTACCGGATTCTGAGTAATTGCTCCTGCGTATGTGCCGTTTCTTACAGCGTCAAGCTGAAGCTTGCCGGAGTCAAATCCGACTGCCACAACCTTGTCTGCGCCGAGCACGTTCAGGTTCTGGTTCGCGGTGATAATGTTCTTGTTTGCGAACTCATTGGAACCGTATACGGCGATCAGATCTTTCTGGCCAAGGATCTTCTGTGCTACAGTAACGCACTCTGCATCCTGTACATTTGCCGGAATACCAACTTCCATGATAACCTTTGCGCCGTCAGCCTTGAGATTGAATTTATCATGTCCCTCGATTGCAATCTTGCCCTCACCTACAAGTTCTACCATTCTGTCGAGGAAGCCCTGGGTACGGTCTACGATGGACTGAGAGTTTGCCTCCTGGGAGATGACGCCTATTCTCACAGTCTCTGCCGGATCCGTCACCTTATCCTTGATCAGCGCATACAGTTCATCTGCAGCCATGCTTCCTGCCGCGTAGTTGTCCGTCGCTGCGTTTGCAACTACTGCGCCTTCCGGAGCGTCCGGAACACCGGAATCAAAGCCCACGATCGGAATGCCGGCAGCCATTGCCTGGTTGATCGGGTCAAGAGATGCGGTGGTATCAAGTGCTGCAAGGCAGATTGCGTCCGGCTTCTTGTTGATCGCATTCTTGATCTGCTCTACCTGCTCTGCAACGTCTGTCTCAGACTTCGGTCCCACAAAGTTGTCCGCCGGATTCTCTTTTAATCCAAGATCCTCGCCGGCCTGCTGAGCGCCCTGCTTAACCGCTTTCCAGAAGTCATGCTGGAAGCCCTTTGCGACAACCTGAATCTTGATGTCACTGTAATCGCTGCTTCCGCCTGTGTCATCCGCTGCGGTATCCTCTGCGTCATCGCCTGTATCATCCGCTGCATCTGTGTTCTCTGTCTTATCTGTCGTGGTGCTAGCCGGCTCGTCCTTTTCGCCGCAAGCCGCCATTGAGAATGCCATTGCTCCTGTTAAGATGAGTGCTAATACCTTTCTTTTCATGTAAAAAAACCTCCTTTTCCTTTATATAACGGGCATGCCCGCTAGGTTTCTGTATGTGGTTATCCGCGCTTTCTCCTGTTGAGCACGTCCATAAATACCGCAAAAATCAATACAAAACCAGTGATAAACAGCTGATAATGCGGCTGCAGTCCGACGAACGGAAGTCCTGTCTTTAAAACTGCCATAATAAATACACCAATCAGGGTTCCGGAAATGGATCCTACGCCTCCGGAAAGCGATGTTCCTCCGATTACCACGCCCGCGATAGCATCCAGCTCGAATCCGTTTCCAGTGCCCGGCATCAGCGTCGGGTAGATCGCCGCGTAGGAAATGCCTGCCAGCGCTGCGAATAAACCGCTGATTACAAACGCAAGCGTTTCCCATTTTACAACATTTACACCGGAAAGCCTCGTCGCTTCCTTGTTGCTTCCAAGTGCCAGGATGTAGCGTCCGCTTCGCGTCTTGTTCAGGATAACCGCCATGACAACCGCGAGCACGATCAGAAGAATAAATCCTGTAGGGATACCCGCAAGCATGGAATCGGGCAGATTCTGTGACTGCAGCTTAAAAATACTCTTATACCATGCGCCCTCTGCATCTCCTGTCGGGAACGTCACGGATGCGGTATTCGTCACGATCGAGCCAAGACCTCTGGTGATCATCATGGTACCTAGCGTCGCGATGAACGCCGGAAGCCCCATCACTGACACCATCAGACCGTTTGCAAGTCCAAATAAAGCCCCGATCACCAGAATGATAATCAGGCAGAGCGCCATCGGAACTCCCTTCTGAAACAGTGTGCCGCCGATCAGTGCGCAGCAGATACATACCGTTCCAATTGACAGGTCGATACCGCCTGTAATGATGACAAACGTAACTCCGATTGCCATAAATCCGATATAGTACAGCGAGTCAAAAATGCTGATTACCGTCGAATACTGCAGAAACCCTTCTCCGAATATACTGAAAAATACAAACAGAACGACCAGTGCAATGACTGCCGCCAGCTTCTGTGTCCCCAGTGAATTTTTTGCCTTCATACCTTTTCTCCTCCCGTTATTCTCTCAATGTTGCCGCATGCATGATGCTCTCCTGCGTTGCTTTCTCGATCGGTATCTCGCCGGTCTTCCTGCCTTCGCACATCACCACAATGCGGTCGCTCATACGGAGAACTTCCGTCAGTTCAGAGGAGATCATAATAATCGACTTGCCTGCCTTCACCAGCTCGTTCATCAGCGCGTAGATCTCACTCTTGGCACCGACGTCAATACCTCTCGTCGGCTCATCAAAAATCAGAATATCACAGTCACGCGCAAGCCACTTTGCAATGACCACCTTCTGCTGATTTCCTCCTGAGAGGTTTCTCACCATCTGATCCACGGAGGGCGTCTTCGTCTTGAGCTCGTCTACATACTTTTGTGCTGTCTCTCTCTCCTTCTTTTTGTTGATAAAGATACCGGACATAAACTTCTCCAGACATGCCATCGTGGTGTTCTCCGCCACGCTCTTTCCCACGATGCATCCGTAGCGCTTTCTGTCCTCTGAGAGATAACCGATGCCGTATTTTACTGCGTCCTGGGGACTTTTGATCTCGACCTTTCTGCCGTTTATGTAAATATCTCCGCTCTCTTTTTTATCTGCCCCGAACAGTGCTCTCGCCGTCTCTGTGCGCCCCGCGCCCATCAGTCCGGAGAATCCGAGAATCTCGCCTTTATGAAGCTCGAAACTTACGTCGCGCACCATCTTGCCCGCATTTAGATGTTCCACTTTCAGAACAACAGGGGCATTGGGCGGTACGCTGCTCTTCTCCTTCGGGTCTTCATATACAACACGTCCTACCATCATATTGATGATATCATCCTTTGTGGATTCCGCAGTCACAAGCGTGCCTACATATTCTCCGTCACGCATGACAGTCACACGGTCTGTAATCCGCTTGATTTCATCCATTCGATGCGAGATGTAAATGATGCCGATATTCTTACTCCTTAAATCCCTGATAATCTCGAACAGATCGCTGATCTCCGCATCCGTCAGCGCCGCGGTCGGCTCATCAAATACAATAACCTTGGCATCCTTTGAGATTGCCTTTGCGATCTCGCACATCTGCTGCTTTCCCACAGTCATTCTTCCCATCGTCTCGCCCGGGTCGATGCTGATCTTCAGTCTCTCAAAAAGCTTCGCAGCCTCCCGCTCCATCTCCCGATCATTAATGAGCTTGCCCTTCATCCGCTCTCTTCCGATAAAGATGTTCTGAGCGACTGTCAGATGGTTCATCATATTGAGCTCCTGGTGTACAATCGAGATACCCGCGTCCTGAGATTCCCTGGGACTTGTAAACTCGACTTCCTTACCCTCGTAGATGATGCTGCCCGCATCCTTGGAATAAATGCCGGTCAGAACCTTCATCAGCGTGGATTTGCCCGCGCCGTTCTCGCCCATCAGTGCGTGAACCTCTCCCCTGCGAAGCTCCAGCTCCACATTCTTGAGCGCGTGAACACCCGGGAAGGACTTGTCAATCCCTTTCATTTTCAAAATGACTTCTCCCACGTCCTCACCCTCCATTCTTTTTATATTATCACTTGAAGCTTGTCTCTATTATATTCCGACACTTTCGGGATTTTAATGGAAAATCTTCTGAAAAAGGGTTAAAAATTTACGCATCGGTAAATTTTTAACCCTTTTTTCTCAACCGCTATTTTTTACTGTCGAATGGAAAGAGGATTTTCTGGTTCTCCTCCACATTCAGATTGCTTCTCGTGATCAGCTTGGTACCGGAGTTCGTGCGTTTTTCTACAGGCTTGCCCTGAATCAGCTTTACCGCATCCTCCATCGCAACATATCCCATATTAAACGGCTTCTGGATAATGATACCTGTAACCACGTGTGCCTCAAGCATAGTGATCGTCTCCATAGAGCTGTCAATCCCGACCATATAAATCTGTCCCTGCTTTCCCAGATCCCTGACTGCACGCGCTGCACCGATCGTAGAATATTCATTGAGCCCTGCAATTACTTTTAAATCCGGATGGCTGCGAATCAGCTCGGATGCTTCCTCATAGGCGACGTCATACCTGGAATCGCAGAACACCACATCCACGATGTCCTTTTCCCGTTTCTGAAGCCCCTCACGGAATCCTTCCTCCCTGTCGATTGCCGTGGAGACGCCGCGGACGTGTCCGATGAGTGCAATGCTCCCCTCTTTGTCCCGCATAAGCTGACGGACGTAAGTCCCCAGCTTCTTCCCAGCCTCCACATTATCGGTTGAGACCACAGCGTCCTGAATCTGGCGTTCCGCCTCCGAGTCAACGAGCACAAGCTTAATGCCCTCGCTTTTAATTTCCTCCATCACGGGTATTGTCTCGGTATAGCTTGCAGGCGCCAGCAGGATCGCGTTCGGATGCTCTTGGATCACATCCCGCAGGATTTTATTCTGCTCCTCCCAGTTCGTCTCTGCGTCCGAATAGCAGCATGTAAGCTCAACGCCATACTCCTCAGCCGCCATTTCCATGCCGCTGCGCACGGAAGTCCAGAAATCAGAGCTCTCCACCGGGGATTTACCCACAAAGGCCACGGTGTAGCGCGTATTCTCCGTTCTCCCCTGTGCAATCCAGAAGCCGAAAAAAGCGCAGACCAGCAGCATAACTGCCGCCGCAATCCATATTTTATATCTTCTCATTGCCGCCTCCTATTGCCTCTGAGAGCTGCTTCTGCCTCCTGTGCATCCTCGGTATCTTTACGGTCACCACGGTTCCCTCTCCTGGTGTGCTTGCGTACGACAGCCCGTAACCCTGTCCATAGTAAAGCTGCAGTCTCTTCTGCACGTTATAGACACCCACGCCGTTGGATTGATAATTGACCTTGTGCTTCTCGAAAATGTGCTCAAGAGTCTCCCGATCCATACCGACACCGTTATCCCGGATCTCAATGATAATATTGTCCAGCGTACCGTAGCCTACAACGGAGAGCATGCCCATTGTCTCTTTGTACTTTAGTCCGTGATAAATCGCATTCTCCACGATAGGCTGCAGAATCAGTTTAACGATCATCTCCTGTCCGGCCGAAGGGTCGAGCTCCATAAAAAAATCAAGTTTATCCTTGTAGCGCATCTTCTGTATCGTCAGATAGCTCTTTACATATTCAAATTCACGGGCGATTGTCGTTTCCTCCTCCTCCGTCCCGATTGTCTGACGCAGAAGTCTGGCAAGCGAAGCGGTCATAAGAACAACCTCGTCTGTCTTTCCGCTCTCGGCCATCCAGATAATCGAGTCAAGCGTATTATACAAAAAATGCGGATTGATCTGGGACTGCAGAGCCTTCATCTCACTTTTCCGCTTCTCCTTCTGTTCATGAATAATCTGCTCCATAAGCTCCCGGATACGGTCGGTCATCGCATTGAATGCCTCTGTCAGCACGCCGATCTCATTGCGTGTCTCAACCTCCAGATGTGCGCGGTCAAACTTCCCTTCCTGGATACGCGCCATGGAATCTCTGAGCCTCTGAATCGGTCCCGTGATGCTGCGCGCCAATACATTTGCAATCAGCAGCGCAGCCGCACACAGCGCAAATGCGGTCAGCAGGTATAAAAGCTTCGTCTGCATATCCCCGCTTAAGAGCTCTGCCGTATAGACAGAACCGACGACTGTCCATCCGGTCTTCGATGAACGGGAGATCGTGTAGAGCTTTTCGTTCCTGCCCTTGCCAATGCGCATGGAATCCGTTCTGCACGCCATGATCTCCTCCGTGTATTCGGTGAGCAGCCCTCCGTAAAGCATCTGCTGCCTCGGATGGTAGACGATATTACCCTTTTTATCGAGGATAAAAACCTCTCCCTGTCTGCCGACGCTGTTATTATCGCAGAGCCGGCTGATTGATTCATAATTCAGATCAATAAAGAACAGCCCCTGCTCAGACGATTTTTCCCTGCTGTAAATCACACGGCTTAACGTGATCACCCAGGGATATTTTCCTTCCACGAGATTCTGTACATGGGAGGATGACAGCGCCGTACCGCCTGGTGCCTCTAAAAGCTCCTGATACCATGGCTGCTCCGAGAGTACGGTATAGAGATTTCTCTTCGTCTGTGCATCATTGATCAGATATCTCCCGTCCGGCGCGATGATTCCGATATTGCGCACATCCGTGTGACTCTGCAGCGCAATGGCAAACTGTTCCTCCAGCCGCTTCCCCGCTTCCTGATCTCTGCCGAACATATACGACTGCAGATCCGGATCGGATGATACCATCGTAGAGATATTTTCCATGTACTGGATATAGGAATCTATATCATCGTTCACCTGGCTGACAATCTGCTTTGTATACGCGACGGAATTCTCATACACCATAGAGTTTGTGTACCTCAGCGAAATACACACCACGATCACGATTCCCGCCATTACAAGCATCATCAGAGCCAGGAAAAATGCCTGGCGGATGCTTGTCATTTGTCCCAGCAGACTTCTTCTCCTTTTGCCGTGCCTCATTTTCTATCGCCTCGCCTTCGCGTACTCCGTCGGGGTTCTTCCAGTCATCTTCTTAAATGCGATGCCAAAATAATGCGGGTCGGAAAATCCGACGCGCTCCGCGATCTCATAATTCTTCAGCATCGTGTTCTCCAGCAGCTCCTTTGCCTTTTCCATGCGCATCCGGGTCAGAACCTCCATAAATGTACTGCCCGTTTCTTCCTTAAAAATTGTGCTGAAATGGCTGGTACTGATCCCTATGTACGAGCAGACAGAATTTAAGCTCAGATCTGGATCGCTATAATTTCTTCCAATGTAGTCCAGTGCCATCCGCGCCTGACGGCTGCCGCTTGTTGCATTCTGTTCTCCCAGGCGCGCAGCCACACCGACCGTATACTCCTTCACGATATCAAAGGCGCTGTCAAATGTACGCTCTGCAATCAGGCGGTTTAAAATATCCTCCCGCTTGTCCCGCTCTTTCCCATCATCAGGAAGCATACTCTCCTGCACCTCGCCGAGTGTGCGGACAATCTGCTGCAGATACATACACGCCCGGCTCTTTCCCACCAGGGCGCTGCGGATCCGAAGACGTACCCGCTCCATAGACGCTGTAAGATCGCGGCTCTTTCCCGCCTTTGCACTCTCGGCAATCTCCCTTAAATCTTCGTAAATTGATATTTCCTCCCCGTGCTCTGTCTCCATATCCAGCAGCATCCCGCTGCCGAGCAGATAGCGGTACTCAAGAGCCGCTTTTGCAGAGGCGTAGGACAGGTGCAGCTCCTTCGGGCTTTTCACGTAGACGCCGACTCCGATGGAAATCTGCAGCTTCATAACCTCCTGTACTTTATCCTGGATCTCCCGGCAGATTCTGCCGCATTTTTCCATAAATTCCCTGCGGCGGTTTGTCTCAAAAATGATGTATATACAGTTACTGCTCTCCTGATAGGCAATGCCGGCCTGCCAGCCTTTTAGAATTTCTCCGGCTATATTTCCGACCACAAATGCCATCAGTGAGCTCTCCTGCCGCTCCTTATTGTCCGGGCTGCAGAATTCGGAGTAGGTATCGATCCCGACAGCAGCGACGCGGTAGTATTCTGAATGAAATACGATATCGAGCCTCTGCAGACGCTCCAGACACTGTTTGGGATCAGAGGTTCCCGTCACCAGATCAGAAATGGCCTGAGATCGTATCATATCTATATTCTTATGGTATTCCTCTGTTGCCTGCTCCATGCGGCGCAGCTTCTTCTCCTGACGCTGCTCCTGCTCCAGCTTTCGGCGGATACGCATAAGCAGTTCGGAAAGTTCCGTGGCAGTCACAGGCTTCAGCAGATATTCTCTGACCCGGTACTGGATGGCCTTCTGTGCATACTCAAATTCTCCGAAGCCGCTGAAAATCACAATAGCAGTCTCCGGATAGTTCTCATACAAAAAACGGCTCAGCTCCATGCCATCCACATACGGCATGCAGATATCGGTAAGCACCACGTCGACAGGCTGTTCCTGCACAAACGCGATCGCTTCCTTACCGTTTGCGCAGTCCCCTGCCAGCTCAAATCCCAGCTTTTCCCACTCGATATTCTCCCGCATGGCAGTTCTGACCAGAATTTCATCATCCACAAGAAGTACACGATACATCCCATTAACCTCCTCACTCATTCCCATCCACATTATGAGTTCATATATCACTCAAAATGCTACGGCGCCTTTGCTGCCTTTTGAAATTATTATCACTTTATCAGAAAAACGGAGGCTTGTCCACACTTCTGAAATTTTTACATAATTTATGATTTTTTTCTCTTGCATTTTCAGAAGAATTATACTATGGTTGTACTACAGTATCTTGAAAGGAGGATATCTTATGTTAAAGGGAATTCCGAAAATTATTTCACCTGAGCTGCTTATGGTTTTATCTGAGATGGGACACGGAGACCGTCTCGTGATCTCTGACGGTAACTTTCCTGCGGAGTCTATTGGAAGGGATGCGATTGTAATCCGCTGCGACGGTCACGGCGTACCGGAGATTCTCGATGCAATCTTACAGCTCTTCCCGCTCGATACTTATGTTGAGAAGCCGGTGACACTGATGGAAGTCATGGCAGGCGACACTGTGGAAACACCGATCTGGGATACTTATAAGGAGATCATCGCCAAGTACGACGAGCGCGGTGCTGAAACTGTGGGAAATATCGACCGATTCAAATTCTACGATGAGGCCAGAAACGCTTACGCGATCATTGCCACAGGAGAGTCTGCTCTGTATGCAAATATTATGCTGCAGAAAGGTGTTGTGACAGATTAAGCTGCTGCTTTTACCGTACAAAAAAGGCATTCCGCATACGGATGTTCTGTTCCGCGCGGAATGCCTTTTTCTCGCTTAATTTTTCTCTGCTTACGCAACTGCGAACTTCTTCAGAGTCTTATTGAACTCTCTGTTCTCTCCGTAGCACTGTACGGTCAGGTTCTTCGTAAGATCCATGCTCAGGATACCAAGTATAGACTTTGCATCAATAATTATGCGATTATAAAAAATGTCAATATCAAAGTCACATTTACTTGCAGCATCTACAAACTCTCTTACATCTGTTGCATTTAATTTGATTTTACACTGTGACATATGATCATCCTCTTTCTTATTGAGTGTATGCCGTCGCCGGCATTCTGTTGTTTCATCAGCCAGGATCCGTGCTCTGTGCCGCTGCAGATTCTTCTCCTTTCTGATCAGCCCTCATTATGGCACTGTGTCCATCATTTGTCAATGCTTCTAAATTTGTCCATACTATTCAGATAATTGCAGGTGTTTTGTGCAGACTATGCATTTCTGTTCTCACATCCGCGCGAAAGATTGTGTTCTTTTTTCGCCTTCGGTAACGTTTCCAACATGGTAGAATGCTGGAAAAAGCGAAATTTTGCGCATTTTCGGCACAAAAGATTGTGAAATTCTACTATATGCGCAGAGACAAGACGGAACTTGCAGCGATTATTGGCTTGCGTCATACGTCCGGTACAGCTCTTCCAGCCGCTCCAGATAGCCGGTATATCCGTAGTCTCCGTCGAGCTTCCAGGTTACGTCCCATTTGGTATTGTAGGGATTTTCAGATTGTATGATGCCGTCCCAGCATAAATATTGGTCGCCGTTGATTGTCAGAGTGATTCTAACGGCACCGCCGCTGTATGGAATCTGGCTTCCGATATGAACGGGTTCGAGAATCTCCTTTACTTTCTCTATATCCTCTTTTTTCAGTTTATAGTCCTCATTCTCCCTTCCTCTGCTTATCGTAACCGTATTCCACTTCTCCGGCAGCACATCAAGAAGCGCCATGCCTTCTTCCGGAAAAGCGGATTGAATTTCGTCAAAAATTTCCGAGTACCAATTCTGCAGTTCTTCCAGGAAATCCGGCTCGCCCTCCTGATGATTGGGCTGTATAAAGTAACAGCTAATTCCGCATCCATCTGATTCCTCGCCCCAATAATGGAACGTACAAAAACCTCTATATCCGCCTTCATATTGGTCCTCCTCTTTGGGTGCATGAATGGTTATTTCCGCACGTATGATGCCCTCCGGATCTGCAGAGTCATTTACCATAATGACACCCACATTGCTGTGTGGATAAATAGATTCATCCGGCTCCTCAATTTCCAGAACACGCATGTCCGATAGAATCTCCCACATTCTGTCTCTTTCTTCTTCCTTCTCAAGCTCAAGCTGTCCTCCCTCTCCATCTTTACTTCCGTAAAAACTCAGGAGCTTCATCTTCTCCGGCAGGACATCCGGCTTCAGGGAATCACATTTCTGCTCGACAAAGTCCCAGAAGCCTACCCCGGGCAGGTTTTCGTTCTCTGCAGCAGCCTCCTTCTTTCCGCAGCCGCTTAAAATTCCGAGCAGCAGCAAAAGCAGCGTACCGAGTATCCATTTTCTCATTTTCTTCATCGCAAATTCCCCCTCTCGCCCGCGATTTTCTTATAATTTTACGATACCATCTGCGCACACGTCTGTCAAAGACTTCTACCATATCTTTGTAACTTGTGTTAAAATGTACCGTGTAGAAAATTTACAGTTAAGGAGTGAATCTTATGATAAAGCAAAGACTTTCCGCTCTGCGCGGACTGATGGAAGCGCGGGGGGTGGATGCCTATCTGGTTCCCACCTCGGATTTTCATGGGTCGGAATATGTAGCGCCGTATTTTAAGTGCAGGAAATTTATCTCCGGCTTTACCGGCTCGGCGGGAACAGCGATTATAACGAAGAATGAAGCATGCCTCTGGACAGACGGAAGATACTTTGTTCAGGCAGCCAAGGAGCTCGAAGGCACGGAATTCATCCTGATGAGGATGGGTGAACCGGGCGTGCCCACAGTAGAAGAGTATCTGAAATCTCATCTCACCGCCGGACAGTCGCTCGCCTTTGACGGGCGCGTCGTGAGCAGTGCTATGGGAGAGAAGTTCGAGAATGATCTTGAAGGAGTAAATCTCGTCTACGACTGTGACCTTGTAGGAGACATCTGGAAGGATCGCCCTGCACTTACCTCAAAGCCTGCATGGATTCTTGAGGAGAAATGGACAGGGGAATCCGCTTCATCAAAGCTTGCGCGCGTGCGCGCAAAGATGGAGGATGCAGGGGCGGATGTCCATGTACTGACCTCTCTCGACGACATTGTCTGGATGCTGAATCTGCGCGGCGACGACGTGCCCTGCAATCCGGTTGTGCTCTCCTATCTTGTACTCACGATGGACGGCGGCACGCTCTATGTAATGGACAGTGCCCTGACGAAAGAAGTTCGCAGCTATGTGGAGGGACTCGGTCTTTCCATCCGTTCCTACGAATCGATTTATGATGACGCAAAGGAAATCCGCGGTCAAAATATTTTACTGGAATGCGGTCATACAAACTACGCGCTGTGCCGTATTCTCTCCGACAGCAACAGTCTGAAGGACAATATGAATCCCGCCTCCTTAATGAAGGCTGTAAAAAACGAAACAGAAATGGCTAATATCCGCAAAGCGCATATTAAGGACGGCATAGCTGTCACAAAGTATCTGTACTGGCTGAAGACAAATATCGGCAAGCTTCCCATGGATGAGCTCTCAGTGGCTGAGAAGCTCGAAGAGTTCCGCCGTGAACAGGAAGGCTATCTCGGACCAAGCTTTGATACGATTTCCGCCTACGGTCCGAATGCCGCGATGTGCCACTACTGTGCCACACCGGAAAGCTACTCTGTTTTGGAACCGCGCGGACTCTACCTTGTGGACTCCGGCGGACAGTATTACGAGGGAACAACCGACATTACAAGGACTGTAGCACTCGGAGAGCTGACCGATGAGGAGAAGCTGCACTTTACGCTGACTGCGATGGGTATGCTGCGCCTCGGAAACGCCAGATTTCTTCATGGCTGCACCGGAGTAAATCTCGATTACCTCGCCCGCGGCGTCTACTGGGAGCGCGGACTGAATTTTAATCACGGCACCGGACACGGCGTCGGCTATCTGCTGAACGTCCACGAGCGTCCGAATGGTGTCCGCTGGAAACTTGCTGCTGCTCATCCGGAGCAGGAAGTCTTCGAGGAAGGTATGCTCACCTCCGATGAACCGGGCATTTACATCGAGGGCAGCCACGGCATCCGCACCGAAAACCTGATGCTCTGCCGAAAGGACGTCAAGAACGAATACGGACAGTTCATGCGCTTCGAATTTGTCACGCTCGCTCCCATCGATCTGGATGCGATCTGCACCGAATACATGGAGGCAGGCGATGTCGAGCTTCTGAACTGCTATCACAGAGAAGTATATGAGAAGATTTCTCCGTATCTTACGGAGGAGGAACGCGAGTGGCTGAAAGCGTATACGCGCCCGCTGCGTAAATAACCCGGTAGCAAAAACGGACTCCACAGAGTATCTTTTCTGAGGAGTCCGTTTTTCTTATTCTCTTCTGCCGCTTATCAAAGCGGTCTTTGGGCAATTTAAATCAGGTCCATTCTTCACCGCCCGCTTAACCTTCAATCATTATAGAACTGCGCCTGCATCCGAAAGAGCTCCGCATAGTTTCCATTTGCCCCCATCAGTTCCTCATGGGTTCCCTGCTCGATCATTTTTCCCCTGTCGATAACTATAATGCGGTCGCAGAATTTTGTACTGGACATTCTGTGAGAGATAAAAAATGCTGTCTTTCCCTCGACCATTTTGTGGAATCTCTGATACAGTTCATACTCGGCGCGCGGATCCATTGCGGAGGTTGGCTCATCTAATACAACTATGGGAGCATCCTTGAAAATCGCCCTTGCAATCGCAATTTTCTGCCCTTCCCCTCCGGACGGCTCAAAGCCTGTCTCATCAAAGTTCTTGTAGATTGACCTGTCCAGATTATAATCGATGGCTTCAAGCTTTGCATTCAGGCCGCTTTCTTCCAGAAGCTTAATAAGCTCTCTGTCACTGACCCCCTTCTTATCAAAGATCAAATTTTCTCTCATACTGAACGAGAACAAACGGAAATCCTGAAAAACAGCGCCGATTAATTTTATATAAGATTCGTAGCTATACTCCCGGATATCCGTGCCGTCCAATAGAATTCGTCCTTCTGTAGGTTCATAGAGACGGCAGATCAGCTTAATAAACGTAGATTTTCCGGCACCGTTTTCTCCCACAATTGCAATTTTCTCGCCAAAGCGAATTACCTGACTAATATTTTTAAGCGCATATGTATTCTGTCCCCAATATTTGAAGGATACATTCTCAAAGGTAAGGGTATGAAAACTCGTCGGCGCCTCTTTCTTTCCTTCGTACATCGTGGAGGGGATATTCATATACTGCTCAAGCGCATCATAGTAGCCCGAAAACTGTTTCATGTCCAGGATACTCTGCATTACATCCGTCATTGCAGAAGTGAAGCTTGCCATTGCGGAAATATACATTGAAAAATCACCGATTCCAATTGCTCCGGCCAACACTTTCCATCCAATTGTAATATAAGATACAATCTCAAGGATCATATTAATGACTGCAGCAAAATATTGAGCTTTCATCTCCTCTCCCATTTGTTTTTTATAAAATAAGTCCGATTCATTCAGATAATAGCGTACTTTTTCTATAATCCAGCTGCGAATACCAAAAATCCGGATTTCTTTACCAAAAGAAAAATCCTCCACCAAATTCAAAAGATATGATGTCCTGCGTTCTATCGGTGCTTTTTCCATGTCAAGCTTCACATAATTTTTTCTTGTAATTCCCTCAAATTTTGTATTGAGAAGAATCAGCAGGATAAAAAGCCCTACGAGTGCCAGACTCAGCGTTGACAGGATCGCAATAATACCCGCGAATACAAATACTTTTCCTATAATATTGAATGCCCGATCCATTACTACGCCGAACCCTTGTCCGTTCGCGTACAGGAATTTTCTCGCACGTTCTTTTGTATCCAGAAAGTGTTTATCCTCCAGCCTTTCAAAATCACATTTTGATAGCTTCTCTGCCAAATCCACCTGAAAATTAGTAAAAAGCTTTCCTTTTAATATAAAGCATTTCCCCGTAAAGTAGTTATTGGTAATTTTACCGATTACATTATTTCCCACAATCATACCGATCCAGAGCAAAATCTTTTCCGGAGGCTGCTGATCGGTCAGCCCGTCAATCAAAAATTTGGGCAATATCAGATTAGCGATAAGAATACTGCCTTGAATCAACTGATTCAGTATACTGAATATAATGTATGTTTTTTGATACTTCCAACCATATTTGATCAAAAAATATAATCCCCTCATTATTAGCTCCTTTTATTGTATTACAGCATTGGCTGTAGTTATTGTATAACAATATTTAAATTAATTTTCCATCATCATGCCAATACTATTCCTATTTTCTAATATTTTTTATTTTTTGCTTATTATTCAATAGCATTATTAAAATTTCACTAAATATTATATCAAAAAAACCAATAAAGTTCAATATAAGTTTATTTTTTATATAAGCAATTTGCTATCTGCAAGATGTTACACCAAAAAAGCTCACAGTCATTCAAAATAGGCTTTGCCTATTCATTTTTCCTGACTTCAATTCTGAACGGTTAGGAGGTTTTTTCACAGTATACCTCTACAGACAAAAATCCCTCCGCCGGGCACTTACGCGCCCGCAGCGGAGGGATTTCTTATTTTTTCCTTTATTTTCTCATAAGGAGCAGCGCATAATCCGCCGCCGAAGCTGCTAACAGCACCGCCGCACAGATGATTCCCAGTACACTTTTATACCCCATCACCCGGAAGTGCTTCCGCCATCCGTTCTTTTTTGAAAATTTCTCAGGGTTTTTGCCTTTTACCAGAAGCATTCCTGCAATAGTGAAAAGAGCAAGGGCGGCGACCAAGAGCAGCCCGTCCTTCATGACCTCCAGTCCGGAGGCAACAGCCAGCCCTCTGATAAAAAAACCGGCGAGAAAGAGCACCGCGCCGAGGGCAGCGGAGAAGATAAGACCGATCACAAACGCTTTTGCTCCGTCGCGCAGCAGATCTTTTGCTTTATCCATCCTTAAAACTCCTTACTGCCGCAGAAATGACATGCCACAAAGTGACCGTTTCCGACGTCGCGCAGCGGCGGCATCTCCTGCCCGCAGATATCCTTTGCGTACTTGCATCTGCCGCGGAACTTACAGCCCGGTTTTGTGTTGATCGGGCTTGGAACCTCGCCCTCAAGGCGAATCTTGTTCTTGTCCCTCTCAGCCTCAACCTCCGGATCCGGAATCGGGATCGCAGACAGCAGAGCCTGCGTATACGGATGACGCGGGTTCGCGTAAAGCTCCTCTGACGTCGTCAGTTCCACGAGCGTTCCCAGATACAGAACCGCCACGCGGTCGGAGATATGCTTAACCATAGACAGATCGTGCGCTACGAACAGATACGTAAGCCCCATCTTCTTCTGCAATTCCACGAGCAGGTTGACAATCTGTGCCTGAATCGACACATCGAGCGCGGAGATCGGCTCGTCAAGCACCATAAACTCCGGCTGTACCGCAAGTGCACGGGCAATGCCGATACGCTGTCTCTGTCCTCCGGAAAATTCGTGCACAAATCGGTTCGCGTGCTCGCGGTTTAATCCCACAAGCTCGAGATACTTATAGATAATCTCCTGGCGCTCCTTCTTACTCTTTGCCAGGTGATGAATGTCAATACCCTCCCCGATAATATCTGCAACCGTCATACGCGGATTTAAGGAGCCGTACGGATCCTGGAATACCATCTGCACATCTTTCTTGAACGCAAAGCGCTCCCTGCCGGTCATTGCGTGCACGTCCTTTCCTTTATAGAGCACCGTTCCATCCGTCTTATCGTACAGACCGATGCAGGTACGTCCGCATGTTGTCTTACCGCAGCCGGACTCTCCTACCATGCCGAGTGTCTCTCCCTTGTAAATATCGAAGCTCACGTCGTCCACTGCCTTTAAAACGGCATTTTTTCCAACCTTAAAATACTTCTTTAAATGCTGCACGGAAAAAAGGACTTCTTTATCAGCCATCTCATTCTCCTCCTTTCAGAACAGGCATTTCCACCTTCGGCGCCATCGGGTGATGAAGCCAGCACGATGCGGCGTGGCCATTTCCAAAGTCTGTTGCCTCTGGCATCTCTTCTTTGCAGATCGGCATACAGTAGCTGCAGCGCGTACAGAACGGACATCCTGCCGGCGGATTCAGCAGATCAGGCGGCGTTCCCGGAATGGTGGCAAGCTCCTGCTTGTTCTCTAAGTCCAGACGCGGAACAGACTGGATCAGCGCCCAGGTGTACGGATGGCGCGGACGGTAGAAAATATCCTCGCATGTACCGCTCTCCACGATAACGCCGGAGTACATAACGGCAATTCTCTGCGCAATATTTGCAACGACGCCGAGGTCGTGTGTGATCATGATAACGGACGTGCCGTTCTTCCGCTGCAGACCCTTGATGATATCGAGGATCTGTCCCTGGATTGTCACGTCGAGTGCCGTCGTCGGCTCATCGCAGATCAGGATCTTCGGATCGCAGGCGAATGCAATCGCAATCATGACACGCTGACGCATACCGCCGGAGAACTCGTGCGGATACTGGCGCACTCTCTTTTCCGGCTCAGGAATACCCACAAGGCGCAGCATCTCAACAGCTTCCTTCTGAGCCTCTTTTTTCGTCATATTCTTGTGCCCCATCAGGTTCTCCATGATCTGTTTTCCAACCCTCATCGTCGGGTTTAAGGAAGCAAGGGCATCCTGGAAAATAATTGCGCACTCTCCGCCCTTATAATTCTTCCACTGCTTTTTATCGTAATTTAAAATATTTGTTCCGTTATAGAGAATCTCACTGTCTTTTTTGATCTCTCCCTGCGGCGCCTTGATAAGTCCCATAATAGACTTTGCCGTAACAGATTTTCCGCAGCCGGATTCTCCCACAATTGCGAGTGCCTCCCCCTTATTCAGAGAAAATGTAACGCCGCGCACCGACTTTACCTCTCCCGCGTAGGTATGATAGGAGACTCTCAGATTCTTCACTTCCAAAATTGGTTTCTGTTCACTCATATTCATTTCTCCTGTCTGCGCATTTTACTGACGTAATCTCGGGTCCAGGGCATCGCGCAGTCCGTCGCCTAAAAGGTTGAACGCCATAACGATGATACAGAGCACGAGACACGGGAATAAAAGCTGGAACGGATAAAACTCCATATTCTGCTGCCCCATGGAAATCAATACGCCAAGGCTGATCGCCGGCGCTTTCAGACCGATGCCCAGGAAGCTTAAGCCAGCCTCCGTGAAAATAAACATCGGAATCGCTGTAGCCGTATCGAGGATCAGAATTCCCAGCATATTGGGAATGTAGTGCTTCATAATGATGTGCACCGGGCTGGCGCCGAGCACCTCTGCCGCATAGACGTATTCAGATTCTCTTAACTGCTTGATCATACCGCGTACCTGGCGTGCCGTGTTGCACCATGCAGTGACGCTTAACGCCACGAGAAGCGCGAACAGATTATTTCCGAGTACCATCATGATCAAAATGGTCAGAAGCAGAGACGGAATCGAGTTGATAACCTCGATGACGCGCATCAGAACCTCATCCACCCAGCCTCCGAAATGCGCCATCAGCGCTCCGTATATAGTTCCGATAATCAGCTTTAACGCTGTCGCCACCAGGGCGATCACAAGCGATGCGCGCGCTCCCACCCAGATACGGGAGAAGAGGTCACGTCCGAGATTGTCTGTTCCGAACCAGTATTTGGAGGATGGTTTTAAGTTCTTCTCCATGACGTTCATGGACTCATAGTCGTAGCCCCGGATCAGAGGACCGACAATGACCAGGATTACCAGGAGTCCCAGAACCACAAGAGATGCCATTGCCACCGGGTTCTTTCTCAGTCTTCTCCAGGCATCCTGCCAGTAGGAAATTGTGGGACGGTCGATGCGGTTTGCCTCTTCCTGCGTATAGCCGATGATTTTAAATTTATCTGGTGTTAATGCTGCCATAGTTCTCTCCCTTCCTACCTGCTTTTTCCGGTCATGCTGATTCTCGGGTCAATTGCAACGTACAGTAAGTCCGTGATGAAAAGTACAATAATATACATCGCCGCGAGAATGACCGTCTCGCCCATGATGATCGACAAGTCCTGGTTATTTACCGCAGTCACGTAATACTGACCGATTCCCGGGATAGAGAAGATACTCTCAATAAAGAAGGAACCGGTGATGCACATCGCGATAGACATCGGGAGCTGCGTGATGACAGGAATGAACGAGTTTCTCAAAATATGTTTGCGGATAATCCGCGCTCTGCTAAGCCCCTTGGATTCCGCAGTCAGTACATAGTCCTGGTTAATGACATCCAGCATGGAGGTCTTTAACAGACGGGCGTACGTTGCTATATAAGTAAAGCATCCGGTCAGCGTCGGAAGCACTGTATATTCCCAGCCTCCAAACCACAGATCCTTGCCGGCAGGCCATCCGATCGTGGGGAACCACTGCAGGTTTCCTGCGAAAACCTTCTGCAGCAGCAGTCCGAATATCAGATGGGGGACCGATATGAGCAATACCGACAAGGCTATGACAAGATAATCTGCTATCGTACCTCTCTTAACTGCCGCTAAGATTCCCAGCAGAAGACCCACGACAACGCCGAGAGTCACCTGCTGAAGACCCAAGCGCGCAGATACCGGAAGACGGTCATGAATCAGACCTCCCACGGTCTGTCCCGCATATACAAAGGATTCTCCGAAGTCTCCGACGCAGATTCCTTTCATGGTGAGCGCATACCGCTCCATCATGGGCTTGTCGAGCCCGTATTTCTTATACAGATTCTCCTTTACGGTAGGAGACAGCTTGTCCGCACGCTCGGAAAGGGGATCCCCCGGTACGGCTTCCAGAAGGAAGAACGTAGCGGTTGCGATCAGAAAGAGCGTCAGAATCATCTCTGCAAGGCGGCGGATTAAAAATTTACCCATAGATTCTCTCCCTTTTCTTATAGCAAAGAAGAGCTTACAACTCCATAAGCTCTTCCCTGCGCAAACTTGTTACAGCTTCAACACTGCCTGATTACTTCTCGATGTAGGTTCTGTAAAGCTCCTGGCTTGCTCCAAAGGAGGATGTGTTGAAATCCTTTACCCAATTCTGGTAGTAATAATGTTTGTCTCCGTAGTAGATCGGTGCGCATCCGCAGTCGTCCAGAAGGAGGAGCTTCTCCATCTCCTGGTATTTTGCAAGACGCTCAGCAGAATCCTGCACTCCGTTTAAGGAGTCAATCATCGCATCATACTCCGGATTGCTGTAACGGCCATAAGACGGATATACGCCGGTCTTCATAATATTTAAGAAGTCCAGAGGATCGTTGTAGTCGCTGGACCAGCTCCACAGGAAAATGTCGAAGTTATACGCATCTCTCTCAGACTGGAACATCGCATAATCACCCACCGTGTTCAGCTCTACTTTTACTCCCAGATTCTGCTGTAAGGACTGCTGGATATACTCTCTCTCCATCTGATCCTCTGTGGTGTTGCCGTAGTCCAGAAGGACTAACGTGATGTCGCTTGGCGCGGTTGTAACGCCCAGCTCATCAAGTCCTTCCTGGAACAGTGCCTGCAGCTTTTCAGGATTGTTTGCGTACTCCTCGTACTCAGCCTTGATCGGCTCCTCTGCCTGACTGCGGTACGACTCGCCGTCCATGGTAATGGCCGGAGCTACCAGACCGTAAGCAGCAGAGTAACGTCCGTATACCGCGGATACCATCTCTTCTCTGTTAATGGAATAGGAAATCGCTTTTCTTACTTTTACATTCTTCATCAGTCCGGACTTGCCGCCGTTCTGATGATCGTAGCAGATCATAGCAGTCGTCGGATACTCTGTAGAAAGCGTCTGGATATTTCCAGCCTCTACCTCTGCGTCATACTTTGCGATATAGTCGCCGGATGCATCAAATACGTCGAGCTGTCCGTTGTCGAACATGGTAGCTGCCGTCACATCCTCCGGCACGCAGTACCAGTTGATCTGGTCGAGCTTCACTTCATCAGCATCCCAGTAGTTCTCGTTCTTTGTCCAGGTCATGGAGTTGTCCTCCACGAGGTCTGTCATGCAGTACGGTCCGTTGTATACGCACAGCTTCCAGTCCTTGCCCCAGTTGTCGCCCGCTGCCTCGGCAATATCCTCACGGGTCGGATAAAGCGGCGTTGCTACCAGCTTAGCCTGGAATGTCGGGTCTGCCTCTTTTAAGGTAACTTCAAAGGTATATTCATCGATCACCTTGATTGCAACGTCATCGATAGATCCCTGTCCGTTGTAATACTCCTCAGCGCCTGCCACATCGAAGATGAAGGACGCATAATCATATCCGTTTTCCGGATTGAGCAGGCGTTTCCATCCGTACTCATAATCATTGGCAGTTACCGGCTCTCCGTCAGACCATTTCGCGTCTTTTCTCAGATGGAAGGTATATACCAGACCGTCGTCGGATACATCGATGGACTCTGCTCCGGCGTAGATGAACTCCTCGCCGTCCGGTCCTGCAACCGCGCGCATCAGTCCCTCATAGCACTCTGCCATCATCCAGCGCCATCCCATATCCTGTACGTCATAGTTGTTTCCGAAGGTAACTGCGCGCAGATTGATCTGCTGTCCGCCGCTGCCTGATGTGTCTGCATCCTGTCCTGCGTTCTCGGCAGTGCTCGTGGTGTTATTGTCCGCCGTCGCCACCTGTGTTTCGCCGTCTCCGCCGCAGCCGGCGAGCAGACCCGCTGCCATGGCTCCCGCCATAAGAAGAGACAAAAGCTTTGTTCTTTTTTTCATTTTCTTTCCTCCTTGTTTTTATTTACACGCTCCGCTTAATCGCAGTGCGTCATAATACGGATAATTTCCTCGTCCGTCTCGTTCATCGCATTTCCGCCGAGACGGCACACATTCCGGATAGTATTCTCCACACCCTTGGATACAATGCCGTCCTCGGCATAGAACTGCTGTCCGTTCGTGTACATATAGTACCCCAGAATGCCTGCTTCCACGGAAGAAGCGATCTTTGCTGCACAGGACGCCTTCGCGCCGTCGCAGAAGATACCGGATACGGTTGCCAGAGAATTCACAAGTGTGTGAGAAATCTCCTCCTCGCGCCCTCCGAACAGGTATGCGATTCCGCAGCCTGCCGCACAGCCGGCGCTCACAGCTCCGCAGAATGCGGAAAGTGGTCCGATGCCATGCTTGATATGGACTGCCGTCAGATTCGAGACTGCAAGCGCGCGGTAGAGCTCCTCCTGCGAGCTTCTCAGGCGCTCCGCATATACAATCACCGGCACAGATACCGTAATTCCCTGATTGCCGCTTCCGGAGTTAATTACAACCGGGAGTTCGCAACCGCTCATACGCGCGTCGGAACCAGCTGCAGCCATGGCTTTGCTCATGATCTTCACATCGTCGCCGTATGTCTTGATCAGAGTGCTTCCGATATTGGCACCCCAGTCGTTCTGCATTCCCTCCAATGCAATCGCGTAATTATAGGAAATCTGCCGATCCAGAACTTCTTTTACGTCTGCAATGTCCATATCCTCGGCGAAGCGGACAATATTCTCAATCGTCAGCAGACTTCTGTCTGCCTTTGCTTCTTTGCCCTCACAGACAGAAGCGTCCTCATGGTAAATCATTTCCCCATCTCTGCGAATGTATGCAATATTGCAGTGCGTCCTTGAAATTCTCACCTCCGCGCTGTGACCGGCCGCGTATACCCTAACCAGAATATCCAGCTTTTCACCGTTCTCAAGCGGTTTTACGCTGATCGGTACGCGCTCCAGGTATTCGCACATCGCATGCTTCTGCTCAGGTGTCACCTCGGCGATGACCTCCAGCTTCTTATCCGGATTTCCGCCCACAATACCTGCTGCAGCCGCAGCCGGAATGCCTTTAAGCCCGTCCGTATTCGGCACAATCACACTCTTTACATTCTTAATAATATTTCCGCTTGCATGGATCTCAACCCGCTCCGGCAATGCTCCCAGCACTTCTCTTGCCTTTGCCGCGCAGTATGCAAGCGAAATCGGCTCCGTACACCCGAAGGCCGGAACCAGCTCCTCCTTGAGAATCTGCACATAGGTGCGGTATACATCTTCTGACAGCCGCATCTGTCTACTCCCTCCTTTTTGTCTGTCAGGACTCCCAGATAGCAAAAAGCGTACACACCCTCCCGCGTGCCGGGATGCGTGTACGTTTCGATAAGACTCCTTTGTATTATAGAAACATAAATCAGACTTTTTTTGACATGAAAGATTATAACATAAAACTTGCATTATTAAAAATGAAAATATATAATATGCTATATCAGTATTTTTGATAAGAAAGAAAATGTCCACCAAAATTTTTTCGGTATTTTACTGTTTTGTCAAAAAAGGAGCGATGAACGCATGGAACTGAAAAATATTCACACTTTTATTCGAGTTGCTGAGTATGAGAACTTTACCAAAGCGGCAAAGGAGCTCGGATACGCTCAGTCTACCGTCACTCTGCAGATTCAGCAGTTGGAAAATGAACTCCGCGCCAACCTGTTTGAGCGCTACGGAAAGCGCATCGCCCTCTCTGCTGCGGGACGGGAATTTTTAAAGTACGCATATCAGATTTCCAAATACGAGTCCATGGCACTCGAGCATTTCCACCGGACGGAGGAACCGGAGGGGCATTTGAAGATCGGTGTAATGGATACGCTGTGTTCCTCTGAATACACGGATCTGTTCTACACCTTCCAGGAGAAATATCCGAAGATTACCATGTATCTTGAGATTGTGACTACACTGCAGGCTATGGAGGCTCTCGACAAAGGCAAGTTTGATCTGATCTTTCTGCTCGACAAGAGGATCACACGGCCGAACTGGGAAACCGCCAAGGAATTTCCCGCCGCAATTGCCTTTTTCTGCTCCAGCCGCCACGCACTCGCAAATGCGTCCTCTGTGACCTTAGACAGGCTGCTCCAGGAACGTTTTATTCTTACGGAACAGAGCTGCAACTACAGGGATGTCTTTGAAAATGATCTCGCCTCTGCCGGCAAAAGACTGAACTGCGCAATGGAAATCGGCCATACCGACTTTATCATCAATGCCGTTTCCCGACAGCTGGGCATCGGGCTGCTGCCGCTTTTTACCTTAAAGGAAGCGCTTGCAAAAGGCGACATCTCCCTGATCCGGATGAAGGATTATCAGATCCAACTTGCAGTTCAGGTTATCTACAGCCCACAGCGCAGAGTCTCACTGCCGCTTCGCACCATGCTTGCGGAGCTCGATCATTTCTATCCCGAAAAATAGGCAGTGCCCCGCACGCGGGGCACTGCTCTTATCTTATACCTCGTACCACAGAATCTCGTTTTCTTTCAGTTCCAGATCGAACTGAGAGCCGTCGCCGCGGTAGATCGTTGTCTTCTGTACGTCATCTGTGTTATTTACCACGCAGAATTTGCCGTTGTGCGGATATGCGTGGACATCCACGTTGCAGTTTGTGCTGAACCACTTGTGAAGCCCTGCCTCATCCCCTGCGCTCCAGAGAATCGCACGGTGCAGGATACGGCTGTTCTCAAAGCTGTACGGAAGTCCGCTGATGTATACGGCGCGTCCCTTACCGAACTCATTGACCGCCATCTGCACTTCCTTCTCTCTCTGAACCAGAATTGTAGTTCCTTCGAGCGCATAGATATTCTTCTTGCCCTCCCCGAAGTTTACTTCACCCTGTACATCCTCGAGAATAAAGTGCTCATGCTCATCCCAGTTATACTTATCATATCCCAGAGTAAAGCCTGTCTCCTCTTCAACGCCCAGCACTCCTGAGAGCTGGAAGAAGCGTCCCTGGCTTTGATGTGCAGTTGGCTCACCGACGCCGATAAATCCGCCTCCATTGTATACAAACTTCTTAATCGCCTCGACAATTGCTGGATTACACCAATATTCTCCGCCCGTATGCGCGGTATCTGCATCACCCACGTTAATAATGACATCGATTCCGTTTAAAATCTCCGGATCGTGCAGAATATCCTCAAAGCTGATGAATTTTACATCCATTGCAGCTCCGGAAAGTGCCTCAATCACACCTGCATAAGAGTAGTTCTGCTTCTGATACAGCGCGTGGTGTACCATGTGGCACCCCCATGCGCGCATCTTTCCCCAGCAGTTCAAAACAGCCACCGTCTTGCTGCAGTAAGGAGTGGTTCCTTTTACATTCTCATACAGCGTGCGGAACTCATTGCAGACCTGCTCCACATAGTCCATGAAATCCGGAAACTGAATAGCCAGCTTTAAGTATCCTCCGTATCCGATGCGGTCGATCGGTTTTCTCAGAATCGCACGTCTTGCTGTTACCCAGTTCTCTTTTGCTTCCTTGACCGGATTGCCTCCCTCGTGGAATACATCCGGGAAGAAGTACGGCAGAAGACGTCCCTCGGTATATTTCACGCCCGGGATATCGCTGATCAGACGCAGTGTGGAACCATTTCCCACACTTCCCACGACAGCGTCCAGTCCCATAGACTTGAACTCCTCCATGAACGGCTCTGTTCCAATCCAGTGATCTCCCAGGAACATCATTGCCTCTTTGCCGTACTCGTGGGTGATGTCAACCATCTCTTTCACAATCTTGGCAACTTCTCTTCTCTGAAAGCTCTGGAAATCCCTGTACTCTTTGGACGGGATTCTATACTGGTTGTTATAGTATCCCTGGTCGATGATAAATTCCGGACGGAACTTGTAACCCGCCTCTTTCTCAAACTGCTCCAGAATGTACGGGCTTACGGAAGCGGAGTATCCGTACCAGTCTACATACTTCTCCCTCGCCAGCTCATCGAAGATCAGCGTGAACTGGTGGAAAAATGTTGTGTATCGAAGCACATTAACGTATGGGTGCTCCTCGATGAATCTGCGCAGGCGCTTCATCGTGAACTCGTGGGTCTTCGGCTGGCGCACATCGAATGTAATCTGGTGTTCCACTCCCTGCCAGGAGTTCGTCACTGCATTATACATATGGACCGGATCCCACATAATATATGCAAGGAAGCTCACCGTATAATCATGGAAAGGAATGGTCTCGATCACCATGTCTCCCTTTTCCTCATCGTAGCTCCAGCGGTCTGTCGGAACTACCTCGCCCGTCGTTCTGTCGACAACTTCCCACCAGCGGCGGATGTCGTCTCTGCTGTTGGGTGTGAGCATATCCGGATATAATCCCTTCATCAGATGGATGGAAAGCTGTTCTTTGTCCGCATTGTAGAACGGGGTCATCACGTACATCTGCTGAATCTCATCCGGGTTCGCCTTCGCCCACTCATTGTCTTTTCTCGTTGTATAATAAGTTTTGTAAATTTTCGCATCTGCATCTTTCAGCTCCGCCGGGAAATCGGTTCCGTCGCAGTCGCGCAGAGCGTCTGCTCCCCAGCGCTTTAACAGTTCGAGTGTCTCCGGTACGACATCCAGGTCTGTCGGAATCGTCACACGCCCTTTCAGTGTTTCCATCTTTATTTCCTCCTCTATTTTACTGCTCGCTTTTCGCCTCACGGCTATACCGTAATCATATCGGATGACTTCTGAGCGCACAACAGGAGTTCTTGTCTTTATTTTTAGTGTAGTTGCTTTTTTATACGGTATGAATTCTTGAATATCTTCTGTTTTTTTGATATACTTAGGAAAGCAATTCATCTAAATTAACCGAATAGCCATTTTTGCAACCAGGAGGAATTTCTATGGCATGTGCGCGCTCAGAGCTTCCGGAATTTCCGGCGGCTCCATCCGGCTGCCGGCTTTTGTTCTCCTCCCACTCAAAGTATGAGCGGGACTGGCAGAGCTACAGACACACGCACCGTTTTGCCGAGCTTTTTTACGTCTGTGCGGGAAACGGTTCATTCTGCGTGGAGGATAATTCGTTCCCCATCGCCCGGCATACCGTAATCCTTGTCAACCCTAACATTGTCCACACGGAAATTTCAAGCCAGAATTCACCGCTTGAATATATTTCTCTCGGGGTCGAGGATTTGCATTTTGCTTTTGAAGCTGACAGAGAGTATCTGATTTTCCATGATTTCACAGCGCAGTCAAATCTTTCATTTTATTTTCACTCCATCCATGAGGAAATGGAGGCAAGGGAAGCTTCCTATGAGGCTGTCTGCCGCAGCCTGCTCGATATTCTGCTCATTAAGCTGCTGCGCGCGACGCGCTATCCGACCGAGAACACCCCGTCCAGGAGCGTAAACCGGGAGTGCAGCCGCGCCAAACGGTATATTGACGCAAACTTTGCGCTCCCGCTCTCCCTCGATGACCTTGCAGCCGTCGCGCACCTGAATAAGTATTATTTTGCGCACACATTTGCGCAGACGTACGGCATCTCGCCCATGAATTATCTGACGCAGCGCAGGATCATCAGCAGCCAGGAACTGCTGCGCTCCACAGATCTGGGAATTGCGGAGATCGCACACCAGTGCGGCTTCTCTTCCCAGAGTTACTTCGCCCAGTGCTTCCGCCGAAGCTGCAGCATGACGGCTGCACAGTACCGCAGGCAGTACAGCACCGGAGATTTTTCTGTCTAACGAAAGCAGCAAAAGAGAAGCCCTCACGGACTTCTCTTTTGCTGCTTTCTCTTATTTAGGCATTGCTTCCTCTGCCTTTGCGAGATATTCATTCTTCACTGCATAAAATGCACCTGCGTCTGCCGCTTCCGCATAAACCGGATTCACCGGCATCTTTCCGAGCAGCGGGACATTTAACTCTGCTGCAATCTCCTCAATATGGCTGTCGCCGAAGATCTTGATCTGCTTTTTGCAGTCCGGACATTCCACATAACTGTAGTTTTCCACAATGCCAAGCACCGGAATGTGCATCATCTCCGCCATATTATATGCTTTCTTTACAATCATACGGACGAGGTCCTGCGGGGAGGATACGATCACAATTCCATCCACCGGCAGGGACTGGAACACTGTCAGCGGCACGTCGCCGGTTCCCGGAGGCATATCCACGAACAGATAATCCAGGTCGCCCCAGATGACATCGCTCCAGAACTGCTTAACCATATTTGCAAGAACCGGTCCTCTCCATACCACCGGCGTCTCCTCATCCGGCAGCAGCAGGTTGATGGACATAACCTTGATCTTATTATCTGTCTCAAGCGGCAGAATATTGTCGTTCTCCATACGCGCAGGACCTTTTAAGCCGTACATCTTCGGGATCGACGGTCCTGTGATGTCTGCGTCCATGATACCCACGCGGTATCCCTTCTCCGCCATGCGGTTAGCAAGGGAAGCTGTCACAAAGGATTTCCCAACACCGCCTTTGCCGCTGACGATGCCGATTACATGCTTTACCTCAGAGTAAATATTTAATTCCACCTGAAAATTCGGCTGCGCATTCTGCCTGCTCGGGCAGCCCTCACAGCTCTCCTTTGTACAGGTTGTACTGCTGCATTCTTTTGCCATTTCTTCATTCCTCCATGTTTACTTGATAAAGCGGTCGATTGCCCTCGTAAGCTCTGCAAGCTCTTCGCGGTCGCCGCTTTCTATGGCATCCACGATACAGTGTTCAATGTGATCCTGCAGAATCACCTTGCCTGTATTGTTGATCGCCGCACGCACTGCCGAGAGCTGGATCAGCACCTCACTGCAGTCACGCCCATCCTCCACCATCCTCTTGATGGATTCCAGATGCCCGATTGCCCGGGAAAGACGGTTTAAGACGGCCTTCGTATTCTGATGCGTATGCGTATGCCCGTGGTGATGGGTGTGTTCCACAACCGTCCCGTCTTCCAGGACGTGGGTATGTCTCTCCTGTTCGCTCATCGTCACCCCTGCTTTCTCAGAACTCCGTGAAGGTCAGTCTCTGATGAAGCCCTGCGGATTCCACATCGTAGACGATGGAGCCGTCAGCGCAGACCGTCTTTTCCATACGGAGCATCTTATCCGGGAACATTTGCTCCACATATACGTCCAGGTCGTCGGTGCAGATCTCCTCTATAAAGTTATCCCTCGTTCTGTTGTTCGGGCATTCGTTGAAAATCTGGCGGATCATCTCATATTCCTTCATAACCGTGCCTCCGTTCTTTCTCATGTTTTATAGGTTCCACTGTCATATCCGAATTGCCGCTCCGCGGCTTATTGCTCTGCGCGATATGAATCAGGGAAGCCTCCTGATTCAATTAAATTTTCGCAGTCATTATTCATTATAACAGCCTCTCCGAAAAATACAACCCGCCGGAGGGGATAGCACCTGAAAAAAAACAGTTGTTTTCTGTCGTCAAATGTCGTAAGATAAAAATTAACTTTTGTACGCAGAACGTACTTTAAGTAATGTTACAGATTAATTCTATGGAGGAAATATCTATGCAGCTTTTAAAAGAACGCATCTTAAAAGACGGCACGGTCAAGCCCGGAAATGTTCTCAAAGTCGACAGCTTTCTGAACCATCAGATTGATATTCAGCTTCTCAACGAGATCGGAAAGGAATTTAAGCGCCGCTTTGCGGACTGCCCGATCACAAAAATTCTCACGATCGAGGCGTCCGGTATCGGCATCGCCTGTATTGCAGCGCAGTATTTCGACAATGTGCCGGTCGTATTCGCCAAGAAGACGCAGAGCATCAACCTCGACGGCGAGATGTACAGCACGAAGATCGAATCCTTCACGCACAAGAAGGTATACGACGTAATTCTCGCCAAGAAGTTCCTCACAGCCGAGGATCATGTGCTTGTGATCGACGATTTCCTCGCAAACGGCTGTGCTATGCTCGGACTTTTGGACATTGTAAAGAAGTCCGGCGCAGCGCTTGAGGGAGCCGGTATTGTCATAGAGAAGGGCTTCCAGCAGGGCGGAAAGCTCATCCGCGATATGGGCGTGCGCCTCGAGTCCCTCGCAATCATCGATTCCATGACCGATGACTCCCTGACCTTCCGCGAATGACCGTTCATTCCTTAAAGCCACTGCCTAAGCTGTGACCACTCCTCTGTCAGGCGCTCCAGTCCCCAGGCTGCATTTGCCGGGCTGGTGCTGGGAAGCTTAACGGCTTCCCGCCCTGTCACAGGCAGCATGTATTTACGGTACAGGTTAAATGCTGCCGCGCCGTTGCAGAAAATCTGCCGAATATCGGCTTCCCTCAGAATACGGCTGATATCATTCGGCACAGCATCCCGGATACTGCTGTCGCTGGAACCCGCGATTGTGCAGGACGCAATTACATCCCATACGGCAAGATGCCCTGAAAGGAGCATCTTTTTCTTTTCCTCCACGCTGACCGGAACCGGAACGCCCAGGACAGCGGATATCACCTTCCAGAAACGGTTCTGCGGATGGTGATAGAAAAACCTTCCCTCCCGGGACTTCACAGACGGAAAGCTGCCGAGAATCAATACCCTGGAATTCGCGTCATATACCGGGGCAATCTCATGCACTGCCGGCTGCATCTTATTCGTCTTCATCGAACTCGACAATCGTGTAAAACCCCCTGTCTGTCTGATTGATATCCCGGACTGTGCCGTGCGTAGATTTCAAGCGCTCGTACGCCTGATAATTTCTGCTCATTCCCACTGCCGGGGTAATCGTGTAATAATAGGATGTGGGCAGTGCACTCTCCGTCACCTCAACCTCCTGCCCGACCGTAAGAAGCCCTTCCCTCTCCATTTTGAATTCCATCTGTCTCATTTCTCATCTCTCCTTCCTTATCCAGTATAAACCAGTCATCTGAAAATACAAGTCGATTTTTGTGGAACTTGTCTCAACTTCCGGCATCAGGTTTTAAAATTTCCACAAATTTTTATGCCGCGGCTTCTTTACTTCTCTTTTTTATTTCTTTATAATTATATAGTTGAGACATAAATTTCTCAGCGTTCCAACAAGATACTGCCGTTTTTCAAGAACGGCGGCAACTGAATATATATAAAGGAGAGTAAAACATGGGTGGAATTTTTGGAGTAGCTTCAAAATCGAATTGTGTTTTAGACCTGTTCTTCGGAATTGATTACCATTCTCACCTCGGAACCAGAAGAGGCGGTATGGCAGTGCACGGGCCGAAAGGCTTCGACCGCGCCATCCACAACATTGAGAATTCCCCGTTCCGTACCAAGTTTGAGCGCGATGTGGAAGAGCTGGAAGGAAATCTGGGAATCGGCTGTATTTCCGACAATGAGCCGCAGCCTCTGATGGTACAGTCCCATCTCGGAAGCTTCGCTGTAACAACAGTCGGAAAGATCAACAACATGGAGGCTCTGATCGAGCATTCCTATAAGAACGGCTGTACGCATTTTCTGGAGATGAGCGGCGGAGGAGTCAATCCCACAGAGATGGTAGCATCCCTGATTAATCAGAAGAGCACTCTGGTTGATGGTATCCGCTATGCTCAGGAGATGATCGACGGCTCTATGACGATGCTTGTGATGACTCCTGAAGGTATTTACGCGGCTCGCGACCGTCTCGGAAGGACTCCACTGATCATAGGCCGGAAGGAAGGCGCCTACTGCGCATCTTTCGAGAGCTTTGCCTACATCAACTTGGGATATGAGGATTATCATGAGCTGGGTCCGGGCGAGATCGTCTATATCACACCTGACGGCATGGAATGTAAACAGGCTCCGGGAAAAGAAATGAAGATCTGCTCCTTCCTGTGGATCTACTACGGATATCCGACCTCCACATACGAGGGCGTCAACGTTGAAGAGATGCGCTATAAATGCGGAGACATGCTGGCACGCCGCGACACAGTGAAGCCGGATATCGTAGCTGGTGTTCCGGACTCCGGCATCGCACATGCGATCGGATATGCAAACCGCTCCGGAATCCCGTTTGCCCGCCCGTTCATCAAATATACGCCGACCTGGCCGCGCTCCTTCATGCCGACACAGCAGAGCCAGAGAAATCTGATTGCCCGTATGAAGCTGATCCCGGTGCATCGCCTGATCAAAGATAAGAGCCTGCTGCTCATCGATGACTCTCTGGTACGCGGTACCCAGCTTCGCGAGACGACAGAATTCCTGTACAACAGCGGAGTTAAAGAGGTTCACATCCGTCCGGCTTGTCCGCCGCTTCTGCACGGATGCAAGTATCTGAACTTCTCCCGCTCAAAATCAGAGCTGGATCTGATCACCCGCCGCGTCATTCAGAAGCGCGAAGGAGACAACTGCAGCAAGGAAATTCTCGCGGATTACGCGAACCCGGATTCACAGAACTATAAAGAGATGCTGGAAGAGATCCGCAAGGAGCTCAACTTCACAACCCTCTCCTACCACAGACTGGACGACATGATTGAATCTATCGGCATCGAGCCGTGCAAACTGTGTACGTACTGCTGGGACGGAAAAGAATAATCCACAAAGAGGCTGTCCGCGGACAGCCTCTTTGTTCATTCATTAAGACCGGGAGATCCAAATAAAATTGGCATCTCCCGGAAATGGATTGTACAACTTTCACCCTTATTATATCGGATACCAGGTAAAACTTCAAGAAAAAAAATGCCCCATATCCGTAAATTATGCACTCAGGTTATTATATTTTGGCAAATCGGTCGCTAAAATAACTGTGTACAGCTTACATGCAAAAGGAGGAAAGCATGAATATAGATTACCAGTCTATTGGAAAACGGATAAAGACCGCACGCATTCGGATGGACATCACGCAGGAGCGGCTTGCCGAGCTGGTTAATCTGTCTCCAAGCCACTTGAGCAATATCGAGACTGGTTCCACGAAGCTTAGTCTTCCGACGATCATCCACCTTGCAAATGCTCTCCATGTGTCCGTCGATGAGCTTCTCGCGGACAGCGTAGTACAGTCAAAACCCATTTTCGAGGATGAGATCCAATCCATTCTGAAGGATTGCGACGACTACGAAATCCGAATTATTGCAGATATAGCTGCCGCCACCAAGCGGACACTGCGTAAGGAAGCAAACCTGAGAAAGGCAAACTCCTCACTGTGATGCCCGTCATCCGGCGGAAAGTGAAAACTGCCGCGGATTCCAATTATACGGAATCTGCGGCAGTTTTCATTTATAATGTTTTATTTTAATGCTTCCACATCTGTCGGATCCCAGAACCAGTCTAACGGAATCTTCTGCATATACGGTCTGTCATACGGCTGGAAATAATTATCTCCTATCGTTACCTGTGTGCCGATCGGGCAGTTCTCATAAATCCATCTCGCATCACGAACGCACATGCGGATACAGCCGTGAGACGCCGGTGTGCCCAGCTTGTTGAATTCTGCTGCCGGAAGGCTGAACGTCACATTGTTCGGATCCAGGCACGCTACAGAGTGAAAATATACGCCGTTATAGACACGGGTCGCATACTTGCCCCATGACGGGCCAATCAGTTCCTTGACTTTAAACTTTGCCGAAGTATAAAATGTTCCTGCGGATGTCGGAGTGGACGGAAGCCCTACAGAGCAAATCATCTCCTTGACGGGAATAATATAGCCATTATCGCCATCCTTTGCATACACGGTTACGATACATGCTGTACGGTCTACCTTAAGCACATAGGAGGACTGCTGTCCGATCAGAGTTGAGAGATCCTGCAGCAGCTTGCCGTCCGCCTGGAAGTAATACTTATAGCCATCGATATAATACCATCCGCTGCGGTAGTTCACGCCTCTCTCATCAAAGTAATATCTGTCATCTCCGAATCTGTGCCAGCCGTCCGCCAGGCGTGTTCCGTCATCCTGCAAATAATATACATTGTCGCCGACCTGCTGCCAGCCTGTTGCCATAATTCCATCGCTGCGGAAATAGCGGTATGCACCATCTATCTTCACCCAACCGGTCTGCATGATGCCATCCTCACTGAAGTAATACTTAAAGTCGCCAATCTGCTGGAATCCCGTCACCATATGACCAGAGGCATTCAGGAAATACCTGTGTCCGCCGGACTCCACCCATCCGACTCTCATCGCGCCGGATGCGTCAGTCAGATACCAGTAGCCCTCATCCTGGAACCATCCGAACTGAAGCGCTCCGCTTGACTTATCCAGGAAATAATATTTGCCCTCGTCGAGAACCCAGCCGTAGCTCTTTTGTCCCTCGCGTGTAAGATAATAATATGTTCCGTTGTCCAGAAGCCAGCCGGAAGCCATCTCGCCGGTTCCGGAAGTAAAGTAATAGTCTTTGCCGTTAATATTCTGCCATCCGTATACACGGTGTCCGTCCGTCTCATCCATATAATACCACACCGTACCGATCTGTACCCATCCGGTCTGCTTTACACCGCTGGCATTGCAGAAGTAATATGCATCGCCCTCCTGAATCCATCCTGAGCAGATACCGTTGCTGTTCAGATAATACCACTTGCCATCCTCCGGATCCTGCTGCCAGCCCATGAGCTTTACGCCGTCCTTGCAGAGATACCACTTACCGTCCACAATATTCCAGCCGTCCTTTAAATTCGGGTTCTCCTCACCTGCAAGACGTCCTTCCTCGTCGAAATGGTAAGTGATGCCGTCGATCACCACCTCTGTGTCCACAACCGCATAGCCGGTGACCGGATCAATGTAGTAACGGTTGCTGCCGTCATCCACCCATCCCTCAGTCACAGCCGCATCGTGGTTCTTCGGATCATAGTAGCGCTTGCCGACGTATGTACCGTTCTGCATGACGGCGTGCCAGCCGCCGATTCTCTGACCGATTGCACTGTTCACAGGTGTATCGGTGTCCTCAGCCGCTTCCTGGAGATAGTATTCCTCTGTATTGCCATTCTCGTCTTCTGCCTCTACTTCACCGGTGAGCATATATCCTTCTTCATCGAACAGATAGTACGCTTCACCGATCTTCACCCATTTGTCCTCACTGGTATAGTATTCGCCGTTAGCGGCTTCTGCCGTCTCATAGCGGAATCCCTCAGGCGTCTGCGTCCATGCCGGTTCCTTCTGTACGTCCTCGGTGTCCGAAGCTTCCTTCTCGTCTGAAGCTTCCGGAGCATCCGTCTTTGTGTCCTCCGCTTCGCCGGTATCCTCTGCAGTATTATCCGCCGGATCTGCCTGAGGCGAAGCATCCTCCTTACCGGGCAGCGCTTCCTCAGTCTGAACTTCCTCCTCGCGCACCTTTTCGGACTCTGCAGCGGGAGCGGCATATGCGCTCAGAACAGGCGAGAGCCCCATACTCGCACAAAGGGCTGCGATCATTAATTTCTTCTTTCTCATACTCCCTCTTCCTTTCTATCTATTTAAGCATTTTATAGCTTCCAATGACCTATGTATAATTTACTACATTCTGCCGTGAAATGCAATCCTCTCCCGGGGTGTTAAATCTTACAATTCTCTTATGATTTCACTTGACTTCCCCGGTGATTTTTTTTACAATCATGGAAAATGTCATCAAGGAGAAAGATCGTGACAGAACAGGAATTTAATCGATATATAAAACAGGAAAATTATGGGATGCTTCGGCAGTACCGCGCTGACAATGCAGTAATTCTTGCCGCAGGATTTGCCTCGCGGTTTGCGCCGCTGTCATACACGACGCCGAAGGCGCTTCTGCGTGTGCGCGGCGAGGTTCTGATCGAGCGCCAGATCCGGCAGCTTCTCGAAGCCGGTATTCAGGAAATCTTTGTCGTGACGGGATATAAAAGCGAAATGTTTGCCTATCTTCCGGAAAAGTTCGGTGTGCATCTGATCTGCAACCGCGAGTACCGGACCAGAAACAATCATGCCTCGATCTATGCCGCCAGAGAGATACTGGGAAACTCCTATATCTGCTCTGCAGACAATTATTTTACCGCAAACCCCTTTGAGCGCTATGTGCTGCGCCCGTATTACTCTGCGCTGTATGCAGACGGTCCAACAGAGGAATACTGTCTTACTGCAGATGAGAACGGACGCATCACGGATGTACGCATCGGCGGTGCTGACGCCTGGTATATGCTCGGTCATGTCTACTGGAACCGTACATTTTCAAAGCGCTTTCTGGAGATTCTGGAGAGCGAATACGACCTTCCGCAGACACGGGATCTGTTATGGGAAAAGATTTACATGAATCACCTCGATGAGCTTTCGCTGTACATCCGGAAGTATCCGGACGGAATCATCTACGAGTTTGACACACTCGATGATCTGTGCGCTTTTGACCCATCGTATGAAGCGGTGCGCGCATCCCTTATTCATCATTAAAATGGGAGAGGCATGATTTATGCCTCTCCCATAACTCTTTAGTCCAGCCGTACAGCTGTTCCTGAGACTGTGACCATCAGCATCCCATTATCTGAACCAAGCACCTCATAGTCAACGTCCACGCCCACTATGGCGTCCGCGCCCATCTCCGCAGCTCTCTGCTCCATCTCCTGCATGGCTCCCGTTCTGGCCTTCATCAGCTCCTCCTCATAAGAACCGCTTCTGCCCCCGAACATATTCGTAAGGCCTGCCATAAAGTCCTTAACCAGATTGACGCCGGAGATCACCTCTCCGAAAACAATCCCCTGATATTCCCTAATCGTTCTTCCCTCTACTGAGGGGGTTGTCGTGATAATCATGCAATCTCTCCTTTCGGCTTATTTTATTACTCTCCAAGTCCGCTCCCGATCAGATCCACGAGTGCCTGGAGCGCCTGCTCCTCATCCTCGCCCTCGCACACCAGCTCGATCTCGTCGCCGCACTTCACGCATGCGCCAAGGACGCTTAAAACACTCTTTGCATTCGCGGTGCCCCCGCGGAATGTAAATGTGATCAAAGACTTATATTTAATTGCCTCCTTGCACAGCATTCCTGCAGGACGCAGATGAAGACCTGTCGGATTCTTAATCGTTACTTTCTGACTAATCATGCTTGTCATCTCCTATTCACTCGTGATTGTATCTCCGGCAGTGGAATCTACCTTCTGGTTCAGACGGATATGCGCAGTAGGCGTATCCACCAGGGAATATCCTTCGGGCAGCGTGACATTTACCGGAATCGTATATTCTCCCTCGCCCCTTCCAGTCAGATCAATGCTCGCTGTGACCTGGCTGATATCGAAAGCATCGAGGTCTCCTTTGTTCGCCTGAATACGCAGTGCCACTACATCCTGTGTAAATGTCACGAACAATCCGTCCGCTGTGTTCAGCTTCTGAATCTGCGCAACCGGCAGATCCACCTCCTTGCTGTCGAGCGGCAGTACGGTTCCCTTCACAATGACTTCCTTATTGTCATCGTCATATATCCATATGATATCATCCGGAAGATACTTCGTAATATCCACGCTGACCTCAAAGTCAACTCTCGGGCGGACAATCTGAAGCGCATCCGCAGGAAGCGTAATTACATTACCATTCCGCTTGAGCTGATCCAGCGCCGCATCTGTACCTGCAACAGTCAGCTCATCCGGCGTAGTTGTGATCTCCGTAACCTGGAAGCCCTCAGCCGCTCCACCATCGTAATCTACTTTCAGCCTCACTCCCGAACGCTTCTCCCAGATCGTAATCTTCGCTGTAACCTGCAGAGAATCGCCGGAATTAAAATGCAGGTACTGCAGATCTGTGGGGCGCAGTTCCTCCTGATTATTGTCAAAGACTTTCAGTTCAACCTGGCGCGTTTCATCTGCGCTCAGCCCGTCCACATTTACCTCTGCCTTAATGCTGCCGATCTTATTGATAATGGACTCCGGACCGCTTACCGATACGATATTGGGATCTGTAGTAATCTTTCCAACTGCATAGTCCGTATCCGTCTTTCCGGTCTGAGTAACTGCGATCTGGAAGTCCTTTGTCTTTCTCTCCTCAATCTTTACTTCTATGTTCTGCGGTACTGCAGTGACATTCTCCGGCTCAATGCCCGGAACCGTCACACTCACCGGAACCATTACAGGATTTGCCTCCAGATTCATATCCTGAATCTGCGTCAGATCCGCCACTGCCTGAATGTCCGTCAGACTGTTGAGCACGGTCTTTCTGCCTCTCACGATTACAGTTATCGTCTGGGATTCATTTTCCAGGCGCGCGATCTTTCCGAAGGTATCCTCGATGTAAGCGCCGTTCTGCACTGTAACCGCCACATTCTTAAATGACTTTGTCATTACCGGATCCGTACTTCCGGAAACCAGTATCCAGATTCCAATGGCAATCAGCACAGAGATGAGCTTTAAGGCGAGATTATTTGTCAGATGCTTTTTCATGTTTTACACGCCCTTTCCCCAGTTTAATTCTGGCATTCTCCACCGGAACGTTCTTCTTCTGAATCGTATGCAGTTTTTCCCGAAGCTCACTCGGGGTCACTCCGACCTTGATCTTTCCTCCCTGTGCATAGGATACTCTTCCCGTCTCCTCGGAGACAATGATCGTCAGAGAGTCACTGACCTCGCTGATTCCTGTTCCGGCACGGTGCCTGGTTCCCAGTTCCTTGCTGATCTCTCTGTTATCCGACAGAGGCAGATAACACGTCGCGGAGACAATTCTGTTTCCGCGCACGATCACGGCTCCGTCGTGCAGAGGCGTATTGTGCTCGAATATATTGATCAGGAGCTGACTGCTCAGCACTGAGTCCAGAGCAATTCCCGTCTTGATATATTCGTCCAGGTTAATGTTCTGTTCAATGACGATCAGAGCGCCGGTCTTCACTTCTCCCATATCATAGGAGGCGCGCACCAGCTCATTGATTGTATTGTCACTGAACCGGTTGTTGTCCTCTTTCGCGCTGTCAAATGAAATGATCGACGAAAGTATCTTCTTTTCACCTAACTGCTCCAGTGCCTTTCTCAGCTCCGGCTGGAAAATGATGAGCACACCGGTGATCGCCACATAACTGATGTTCTCCCAGATCCAGAGAATAATATTCATCTGGAAGATCTCTGCCACCAGCAGAAATACTCCGACAACCAGAATTCCCTTTAACAGCGTATACGCCCTTGTACTCTTGATCCAAAGCAGCAGATGATATACAAACACTGCGATGATGATAATCTGTACAATATCGATCACGGCAATCCTCTGCACATCCGGCCAGGAAAACCCCTTGACATATACTTTCATCATTTCCCACAGGGTGTTCATAAGTCCACATCCTTTCTGCCTTCTTTTATCCTATCCTTATTTCTGAAGGTTCTTCAGCGACTCCTCCAGCTTTGATTCAAAATCCACATTCTCATAATCGGGCTCCTCGGCAGCCGCCGCATGGCTCGCTGCGCTCCTTGCCTCTCTCTCGGCAAGCTCTTCCCCGTCCGCGCGGATTGTCGTTATCTCCCGCTGCGGCTTTGTAATTGAGATCTTCGGAACCGCCTTCACGTAATAATAATATTCGTCGTCCTCATACTGCAGATGCTCCGTGCGGCTGTAGTCCACATGGTATACAAAGAACTCCAGAATCAGCGAAATCACGCATGAGATCACTGCGCCCACGATCAGCACCGGAATATTGCTGTCAATCTCGACGAACATCCCGCCCGCAATCATGATAACCACATATGTAACAGCTCCAAGCACAATCGCGATGTGCCAGGAATAATCCACGCTCAGCCTGCGCACCACGCTGACTACCAGCGTCACAGTCACTGACGCTATCATCACCATCAGCATCTCCCGGTTATTCACAAAGCCGTTCAGAAGAAGCTGCAGGTTCTCAAGTGCCGCTGCGCTGTCGGCGCTCTGAAGGGCGGCTGCATTCTCCTTCACAACCTCCATAAAATAGTAGACCGCGACGCCGCAGCTTACTGAAATCGCCGACAGCGGTCCGCGCATCAGTCCGAAACCTACCGGAACCGCGCACGGCAAACCGAAGGATGATGCCACCGGCATCAGAACGAGCGCCAGGCTGTCGCCCTGCACAAATCTGAGATATAAAATCTCAATGATTACAAACAGCACCAAAGCCAGCACGCCAGCCGCAATGCTGAGTCCAAAGCAGTGCCCGATTATCAGGAGACCGCCGAACACAGCGATACCGTTCAGCGGAATAATCGAACAGATCAGCGCCAGCACCAGTACCACAAAAATATTATTCAGCGGCGCCAGGTATCCGAGCTGCCGGTTAATGCTTATAAATATCAGAAGTGCCAGCAAAAACTTCAGAACCGGAGAGATATACGTTCCGTATCTTCCGTATAGAATCTTCAGCTTTTCCTTACCTTCCAGCAAAACTGTCATCTCTATTCCTCCTGCCCAACCGGCGTCCCAGTTTCTTTTCTTCCCGCGCATACAGCCTGGAAAGCTCTCCTAACTTTCCATAGTAACTCTTTACGCTCTTTCGTGCTCTCGCATAGCGAACCGAGCAGACCACATACGTGATCACGGTGTATAATACGAGAACTGCCGCGTACCCCGCCGCGCTGCCGGTAAGCAGAGCACCGATTGAGAGCTCCTGCACATGATCCAGCAGAAAGTCGAGAAAATATCCGGCAATCATTGCCAGCACCAGAAGATATCCGATCGTCACCAGAAAAAAGTTCTTCAGCAGTGCCAGACCCAGGTAGTCATGGCGGTAATACCGGCTGATCTTAAGCGCCTGCTTCCCGTCTTTACTTTCGTACCGGGCAAGCCTTGTCATCATTCGGATGCGCTCTTCATTCAACATACTAAAAATACTCCTTTTTCCCCCAATTCTAACGTTCCATGATCTAGTTTATTCTACCATACATTTCAGGATGTGAAAAGCAAATCTGAAAAATTTTAGAAATTTCGTAATATTTCAGCCTTCCGGCTTCACGGTTACAATTTCTGTAATCTACAGCTCTCCCGTGCCAATACACACCGCCAGAAAATATACACGCTTTGCTCCGCATTTTTTCAGCAGCTTCGCCAGAGCATTTACTGTGCTGCCTGTAGTATAAATATCGTCGATGATCACAACACATTCCGGAAGCGCCGTCCCCGGCTTTGCCGAAAACGCGCGGTACATTGACTTTCGGCGCTGCTCGGGCGTCTGTTTTTTAAGGGCGGCGGTGCTCTTTCGGCGGCGAACCGCAGTCTCGTTTACCGGAATATTTGAATATCGGGACAGCTGCCCGGCGAGAAGCGCAGCCTGGTTGTAGCCGCGCTTTGCCATACGGCGGCGGTGGATCGGAACAGGGATCAGAAGCTGCGGCTGCCAGCGCGCCAGCAGATGTGCGCTCCGCCGGTACAGCTCTCCTCCATAGTATTCAGCGTACTCTGCCCGTCCGCGGTATTTAAAATACGCCATGGAATTTCTCATCACGTCGTCATACCTGAAGATTCCCGCACCTTCGTCAAAATACCGGCGGTGCCGGCAGCAGTCCCCGCAGTATTCCTGCCGCGCATCATACAGCGGCTTTCCGCATTTTTTACACCTGGGCTCCCTGACAGGAACTGCCTTTTTTACGCAGCCGGGGCAGAGCAGAGGGCGCTCCGTTTTTCCTCCGGATATGCGGACTGCGCCCTTCACCGTGAGAATCTCATGGCAAAGGGCGCAGTGTCTCGGATACAGAATATCCCAAATGCGGTCTGCGTATAATTTCGTATTCTTCATAAGTATGCCCTTTGACTCAGCCGGACATATGGCTCTCCTCTTCTCTTACCTGTCTTCCTGCCGCTCGAATTCCCGGATTCGCAGCGCCAGCGTTGTGTAGCGGCTCTGCTCGATCTTATTGTCGATCATCGCCTGGAACGTCACATCGCTTCCCACAAGCGTCACGCATTTGCGGGCTCTCGTAACTGCAGTGTAGAGCAGATTGCGGGTCATCAGAAGGCGAGGTCCGCCGAGCAGCGGTATAATCACTGCAGGGTACTCGCTTCCCTGCGACTTATGTATCGTCACGGCATAGGCAAGCTCCAGCTCGTCAAGCTGCTTAAACTCATAATCCACAAACCTACCCTCCTCGAACTCCACCGTCATCAGCTCGCTGTAGGGGTTGATCTCCCGCACAGTGCCCAAATCCCCATTAAAAACACCCGTACCGGACTCCGCTGCTATGCCGTGTCTGCCGCGGATCTCCCATTCAAGCTGATAATTATTCCTGATCTGCATAACCTTATCACCCTCGCGGAACACGCCCCGCGCAGTCTCCTTCTCCGCCTTGTCGGGAGACGGCGGATTTAAGAATCTCTGCAGAATATTATTTAAATTCTCTACGCCCAGCACACCCTTCCGCATCGGCGTGAGCACCTGGATCTCCATCGGGTCTGCATCCACGTACCGGGGCAGCTTCTGCTGGATCAATGTGACTATAACCTTTAAGATCACGTTGGCATCATACCGTTTGAGGAAGAAAAAATCCCGGCTTTTGTTATTGAGCAGCACCTTTTCTCCTCTGTGAATCTTATGTGCATTCACGACAATATCGCTCTCCGTCGCCTGACGGAAAATCGTCGTCAGCTCCACGACGTGAAAGCAGCGCGAGTGAATCAGATCTTTCAGCACACTGCCTGGCCCCACGCTTGGAAGCTGGTTCATGTCACCTACGAGCACCAGACGTGTACCCGGAAGCACAGCCGAGAGCAGCGCGTGCATCAGGAAAATATCCACCATTGACATCTCATCGATGATAATGACATCCGCCTCAAGCGGATTCTGCGCATTCTTCTCAAAACGGACATGTACGGAAGCGTCCTCCACCCCGCCTGAGAGTTCCAGCAGGCGGTGAATCGTCGACGCCTCAAAACCGGTTGCCTCCGTCATGCGCTTTGCCGCCCGTCCCGTCGGAGCTGCGAGCAGGATGTCCATGCCCTCGCTCTCAAAATAACGGATGATCGCATTGATCGTCGTCGTCTTTCCGGTTCCGGGTCCTCCGGTGAGGATAAACAGACCGTTTCTGACAGCCTCCCGGACAGCCTCGCGCTGCAGATCATCAAGCCCAATGTCCTCATTCTGCTCAATCTTCCGTATACGGCGGTCGATGCGCACCTCGTCCTCCTCGCAGCGGATATTGAGGTCGTGCAGCATCCGCGCAACGTTCAGCTCCAAATAGTAATACTGGCTCGAATACACGATCTGCTGCATCTGTCCTGAAGAGTCAGGAAGCTCTTTTATAATCACTTTCCTCTCAATCGCCAGATCCATCAGGCACTTCTCAAGCAGCTCCTCATCCACGCCCAGAAGCTCCCTGCTGCGCCGAAACAGCACCAACTTCGGCAGATAGACATGACCTTCCGCCGTTGCCTGCGCCAGGACATAAAAAAGACCGCTGCGAACCCGGTGCTCCGAGCTGCCGGAAATCCCTGCTTTTGCGGCAATCTCATCCGCAATCTTAAATCCTACGCCCTGAATGTCCTCCGCAAGCTTATACGGATTCTCCTGTAGCACCTGATACATTGTGTCGCCATACTGATTATAAATCTTAGCTCCCAGCGCAAGTGAAATGCCGTACTGCTGAAGAAAAATCATCGCGTTCCGCATCTCGGACTTCTCTGCAAGCTGAACGCCGATTTCCTGGGCTTTGCGGCTGCTGATGCCCTTTACCTCTGCCAGGCGCTCAGGTTCTTCCTCTATAACGCGAAGCGTATCCGTTCCGAAATGCCGGATGATACGGGCCGCCAGTGCTGCACCGACGCCCTTGATCGCTCCGGAGCCGAGATACCGCTCCAGCGCCGCAGTGTCCTGCGGAATTTTGATCTGGTACGCCTCTACCTTAAACTGCCTGCCGTACGTCGCATGCTCTGTGTAGCTGCCCTGAGCCTCGATAAGTTCTCCCTCCGAAATATAACTGAAAACGCCTACACAGGTAATCTCCTCGCCCTCCCAGTTGACGGCGCAGACTGTGTAGCCGTTCTCTTCATTTCGGAATATGATGTGTTCTACATATCCTTCTATTGTATCCTGCATCTGTTATTTACCCAACTTAGCCATAGTCTCGAGATACTGCCCCGTCCCCATTGCCACCGCCAGATCGGGATGCTCAGCCGTCATGGTGTTAATGCCTGTCCGCTCCTGAATAATCTCCTCCAGACCGTCCAGCAGAGAACCGCCCCCTGTCAGAATAATTCCGCGGTCTGCAATGTCAGCCGCAAGCTCCGGCGGCGTCTTCTCGAGTACGCTGTGAACCGTGTCCACAATCTGATGCACGGATTCCTTTAATGCCTCACGGATCTCCTCCGAACTGATCGTCACGGTCTTCGGAAGGCCGGTGACTACGTTTCGTCCTCGGATCTCCATGGTTTTGATCTGCGGGCGCCGAAATGCGGTTCCTATCTGGATCTTTACCGCCTCGGCGGTCTGCTCCCCTATCAGCAGATTGTGATTTCTCCTCGCATGGCGGATAATCGCCTCGTCAAAATTCGTACCCGCTACGCGGATGGAACTTGACACAACGGTTCCTCCCAGAGAGATCACTGCCACGTCGGTCGTACCGCCGCCCACATCCACGATCATATTTCCGCAGGGCTTTACAATATCAACGCCTGCTCCGATCGCAGCGGCGACCGGCTCCTCCACAATCGTCACCTCTCTGGCCCCTGCCTGATACGTTGCCTCCTCGACGGCCTTTCTCTCCACCTCCGTTACCCCGCTGGGCACGCAGATACTGATTCTCGGCTTCTTAAACGCCTTTCTGCCCATCGCCTTGTTGATAAAGTATTTCAGCATTTTCTCTGTGATTGTATAGTCCGAGATCACGCCCTGCCGCAGCGGACGGATCGCCATAATATTTCCCGGAGTCCTTCCGATCATCTGACGTGCTTCCTCGCCGATTGCCTTTACCTTGTCCGAATCCTTGTCGTAGGCAACCACGGACGGCTCTTTGAGTACAACTCCCTTATTTCTGGCATATACCAGAATACTGGAAGTTCCAAGGTCAATTCCAATATCGGTTGCTATTGCCATAATAGTCCCCTTTCTGTCAAACTGTCCCATACTGCGGATTCCAGCATCAGCGGCAGTTCCGCTTTTCCGAACTGCTGCTGATATCATGCCTCTTCATGCATGAAGCGCATGACCTTTGAACCCTGGCATTCATTATATACAATCCCGGAAAAAATGAAAAGCGTTTTACAAATATTTTTTCACATACTGTCCCGTGTAGGATACCGGATTCCCTGCCACTTCCTCAGGTGTGCCTTTTGCAATTACAGTGCCTCCGCGGTCGCCTCCCTCGGGTCCGATATCGATGATATAATCCGCGGTCTTAATCACATCCAGATTGTGCTCGATGACGACAACCGTATTTCCGCCGTCCGCAAGCCTCTTTAATATATCGATAAGCTTATGCACATCGGCAAAATGCAGTCCTGTGGTCGGCTCGTCCAGGATATAGATCGTCTTTCCCGTGCTCCTGCGGCTTAATTCCGTCGCGAGCTTGATCCTCTGCGCCTCACCGCCGGAGAGCGTCGTGGAAGGCTGCCCGAGCCGGATATAGGAGAGCCCGACATCGTATAATGTCTCAATCTTCCTGCGGATCGACGGCACGTGCTCAAAGAATGTGAGCGCCTCCTCGACCGTCATATTGAGCACATCGTAGATGCTCTTTCCCTTATATTTTACTTCCAGCGTCTCACGGTTATACCGCTTTCCCTGGCAGACCTCACACGGCACGTACACGTCCGGGAGAAAATGCATCTCAATCTTGATAATGCCGTCGCCGCTGCACGCTTCACAGCGTCCGCCCTTGACATTAAAGCTGAAGCGCCCTTTCTTATAGCCCCTCGCCTTCGCATCCGCAGTCGCAGCAAAAAGATCGCGGATCAGGTCAAATACACCTGTATACGTCGCCGGATTGGAACGCGGCGTCCTGCCGATCGGGGACTGGTCGATGTCGATGACCTTGTCAAGCTGATGGATGCCGTCGATGCCCGCGTGCTTTCCGGGGATCACTCTCGCATGATTTAACTCCTTAGAGAGATGCTTGTACAGAATCTCGTTTACAAGCGAACTCTTGCCGGAGCCGGAGACGCCTGTGACGCACGTCATGACGCCGAGCGGGAATGAGACGTCGATATTCTTTAAGTTATTTTCTGCCGCGCCGCGCACGGTCAGCCAGCCCGTCGGCTGCTTTCGCTCCTTCGGCACGGGGATCTTGATCTTACCGCTTAAGTATGCACCCGTTATGGAATTTTTATTCTTCATAAGCTGCTCTGCGGTACCGACTGCAACCACCTCGCCGCCGTGCTCTCCAGCGCCGGGTCCGATATCCACGATGCAGTCCGCTGCGCGCATCGTGTCCTCATCGTGCTCCACAACAATCAGGCTGTTTCCGAGATCGCGGAGGTGCATCAGAGTTGCAAGCAGCTTGTCATTATCCCTCTGATGCAGACCAATACTCGGCTCATCCAGAATATACGCCACTCCGACAAGGCCGGAACCGATTTGGGTAGCCAGGCGGATACGCTGCGCCTCACCTCCTGAGAGCGTGCCGGTCGCGCGCGCAAGCGTCAGATAATCAAGTCCCACGTCCACGAGGAATCCCACACGTGCGCGGATCTCCTTTAAGATCTGTCCGCCGATAAGCTGCTGAGTCTCGGTCAGATCCAGTTTCTCAATAAACTTCTGCAGCTTTACGATTGAGAGCGCCGTCACCTCAGCGATATTCTTATCTCCCACCGTAACCCCCAGCGACGTGGCTTTTAAGCGCTGTCCATGGCATGCCGGACATGGAGTGATGCGCATGAAGGTCTCATACTCCTGCTTCATGGCGTCCGATCCGGTCTCGCGGTAGCGGCGCTCCACATTCTTTATAAGTCCTTCAAATGCGACATCGTAAACGCCCTCGCCCCGCTGACCTCTGTAATGCACCTTGACTTCCCTGCCGCCGGTGCCGTGAATCAGAATATCGTGAACCTCCTTCGGATAATCCTGAAACGGCGTGCTCAAAGAGAAGCCGTATTCCTCTGCCAGCGCGTCCAGAATTGCCCGGGTAAAGCTGCCCTTCTCGCTGCACGACTGCCAGCCGAGCACCTGAATCGCACCTTCTTCAATCGAAAGCGTCTTATCCGGGATCATAAGCTCCTCGTCAAACTCCATACGGTAGCCGAGTCCAAAGCACTCCGGGCACGCGCCGAACGGATTGTTGAAAGAAAAGCTGCGCGGCTCGATCTCCTCCATGCTGATGCCGCAGTCCGGGCAGGAAAAGCTCTGGCTGAAGTTCATCGGCTCCCCGTCTATAACATCCACGACGAGCAGCCCGTCCGCCAGGTTAAGCACATTCTCAATGGAGTCCGTCAGACGCTTCTGAATACCGTCCTTTACCACGAGGCGGTCTACAACGATCTCAATATTGTGCTTGACATTCTTATCAAGCGCAATCTCCTCCGTCAGCTCGTACATATTTCCATCCACGCGCACACGCACATAACCGCTCTTCTTCGCCTGGGCAAAGAGCTTCTCATGGCGTCCCTTCCTGCCGCGCACTACGGGTGCGAGCAGCTGGATTCTCGTGCGCTCCGGAAGCTTTAAGATCGCGTCCACCATCTGGTCTACGGTCTGTTTCGCAATCTCCCTGCCGCACTTCGGACAATGCGGGATTCCGATGCGGGCATACAGCAGGCGAAAATAGTCGTAAATCTCAGTGACTGTTCCGACTGTGGAACGGGGATTTCGGTTCGTGGACTTCTGGTCAATCGAAATTGCGGGTGAAAGCCCTTCAATGCTCTCCACATTCGGCTTCTCCATCTGCCCGAGGAACTGCCTGGCGTAGGACGAGAGACTCTCCATGTAGCGCCTCTGCCCCTCGGCATAAATCGTGTCAAACGCCAGAGAGCTCTTTCCCGATCCGCTTAAGCCTGTGAGTACGACAAATTCATTTCTCGGAATATCTACATCTATGTTCTTTAAATTATTCTCCGCCGCGCCGCGGATCTTGATATACTGTTTTTTTGCAGGCATATTCTCTCCTTCTCTCTCTTATAGATAAGTAGCATCTTTAGCATACGGCAAACATATGTTCCTGTCAATACGAATCTAAGAGAAATTCCGCCATCACCGCATTGCTCACGCTGACGCCCTCCTCTGTGAGAAAAACCGCATCCTCCGTCTCCGCCAAAAGTCCAAGGTCAATGTACTTCTCGAGCACCGGGGCGTAAATCTTGCGGATCGTTGTGCCGAATGTCTGCTCAAAACGATGCTTATCGACGCCGCGCATGAGCCGGAGCCCCAGAAACATTGTCTCCTCAATCTCATCCTTCTCCTCCAGATGCTCAATATTCCGGCGCAGACATCCGGGATTGGCACTGTTCCTGAGATATTCCCCCATGTCCGGCGTGTTTGTAAAGCGGGTGTTTCCGATCAGGGATGACGCGCCGAGCCCCAGACCGAGGTAGGAGGTACGGGTCCAGTAGCCGACATTATGGAGGCACTCCCTTCCCGGAAGGGCATAGTTCGAAATCTCATATCGTACAAAGCCGTACTCTTTAAGAATTTCACGCGTGCGGCTGTACATCATCCTCTCCGTTTCCTCATCCGGCAAGTCGAGTTCCATAGACGCAAACGGCGTACCCTCCTCCACGATCAGGCTGTACGCAGAGATATGCTCAGGTTTAAGACCAGCAGCCCGCCGCAGCGTTGTCTCCCATGCTTTAAGGCTCTGGCCGGGCAGCCCGGACATCAGATCAATATTGATATTGTCAAAACCGCTCTCCCGCGCCAGCGCATAGCTCATAAGAAAATCCTCCCAGGTGTGGATTCTTCCGAGCATCCGCAGCTCCTCATTATAAGAGGATTGGCACCCGAAACTTATACGGTTGATACCGCTCTCCCGCCATACCCGCAGCTTCTCTTTGTCCACGGTTCCCGGATTTGCCTCCGTCGTGATCTCTGCATCCGCGGCAAATGTAAATTTCCTTCTCAGTGTCTCCAGAATCGCGGCTGTCCATTCCCCTGGCAATACCGACGGGGTGCCGCCTCCGAAAAACACCGTGGTAATCCTGATATCCCGATCGTCAGGCACCGCCTCGATTTCACGAATCAGCGCTTCCGTATACCGGCGCTTCGACGTATCATCCGCAGGTCCCGACAGAAAATCGCAGTATCTGCATTTCTGTATGCAGAACGGGATATGAATATACAGCTCCAGTTCCTTCATCTTTTCCTCCTTGCATTGCGGCAAAAGGGACCGCCTGACGGCAGTCCCCCATAATTTTATTTATCGTCAAGCTTTAACACGCTCATAAATGCCTTCTGTGGAATCTCCACATTCCCCACCTGCCGCATGCGCTTCTTTCCTTCCTTTTGCTTCTCGAGCAGCTTCTTCTTTCGGCTGATGTCTCCGCCGTAGCACTTTGCAAGCACGTCCTTTCTCATCGCACGTACGGTCTCTCGGGCTATAATCTTGCTGCCGACCGCCGCCTGAATCGGGATCTCAAAAAGCTGGCGCGGAATTTCTTCCTTTAATTTCTCGCACATCTTTCTGCCGCGCTCGTAGGCCGAGCCTGCAAACACGATAAACGACAGCGCATCCACTTCCTCCTTATTTACAAGAATGTCAAGTTTCACGAGATCGCTTCTCTCATAGCCAAGCATTTCGTAGTCAAAAGACGCGTAGCCGCGGGAGCGGGATTTGAGTGCGTCGAAGAAATCGTAAATAATCTCATTGAGCGGCAGATGGTATTTCAGAAGCGCCCGGGTCGTCTCCATGTACTCCATCCCCTGATACTGTCCGCGCCGCTCCTGGCACAGATCCATGATCTGTCCGATAAATTCCGTCGTCACCATAATCTCAGCTTTCACCATCGGCTCTTCCATATAGTCGATCTCTGACGGATCGGGCAGATTCGTCGGGTTTGTCAAATCAATAACCTCTCCGTTCGTCTTGTGTACCTTGTAAATAACGCTCGGAGCTGTCGTAATAAGGTCAAGCCCGTACTCTCTCTCCAGGCGCTCCTGGATAATCTCCAGATGCAGCAGTCCCAAAAATCCGCAGCGGAATCCGAATCCAAGCGCCACAGACGTCTCGGGCTCATAGAACAGAGATGCATCATTTAACTGCAGCTTCTCAAGCGCATCTCGCAGATCCTGATACTTTGCTCCGTCCGCCGGATACAGACCGCAGTACACCATCGGATTTACCTTTTTGTAGCCTGGCAGCGGCTCGTCGCACGGGTTGTCTGCATCTGTGATCGTATCACCCACGCGCGTGTCGGATATCGTCTTGATACTGGCTGTGATATAGCCTACCATACCGGCGGAGAGCTCATCGCACGGAATGAACTGTCCTGCACCGAAATATCCGACCTCTACAACCTCTTCCACAGCTCCCGTCGCCATCATCTTAATGCGCGTGCCCTTCTTCACGGTTCCCTCCCGCAGGCGGCAGAAGACGATAACGCCCTTATACGCATCGTAGATCGAGTCAAAAATCAGTGCTTTTAAAGGAGCATCCGGATCACCCACAGGTGCCGGGATACGCTCCACGATCTGTTCCAATACCTGGTCTACATTCAATCCCGTCTTTGCGGAAATCTGCGGAGCATCCTGCGCTTCTATGCCGATGACATCCTCGATTTCACTGATCACGCGCTCCGGCTCTGCGCTCGGCAGATCGATCTTATTGATAACCGGCAGCACGTCCAGATCGTGATCGAGCGCCAGATAGACGTTTGCCAGCGTCTGCGCCTCGATGCCCTGCGCGGCGTCCACAACGAGAATCGCGCCGTCGCATGCTGCAAGGCTGCGGGAAACCTCATAGTTAAAGTCTACGTGCCCCGGGGTATCAATCAGGTTGAAAATATACTCCTCCCCGTCCTTTGCCCTGTAGACGGTGCGCACCGCCTGCGCCTTGATTGTGATGCCTCTCTCCCTCTCAAGATCCATATTATCAAGCACCTGCGCCTGCATCTCTCGCTCCGTCAGAAGCCCTGTCTGCTGAATAATGCGGTCGGCCAGCGTCGATTTCCCATGATCAATATGTGCAATGATACAAAAATTTCTGATATTCTTCTGATTTATTGTAGCCAAATCGTTCTCCTTCCTCCTGCGTTTTTTATGAATGCTCCGCTTTCTTGCGCGGAAAACCTGTGATTTACTCAAATATTGGTATTATACCATACATGACCTCATTTTGTCATTCCTTATTTTGATTTGAGCTTCCCGACAGTACCCTGTGCAGGATGTCTGCGAACGGCTCCATTGCATTTTTTGCCTCCTCGAACGTATTTGTCTGTGCACCTACCTCCAGAAGAATGGATCTTGGCCTGACATGAAGATTATATCGGTAGCCCTTCAGATAAATACAGCGCGTAAAATCCGGATAATACTGTTTTGCCTGATAGGCGAGCTGAAAAGAGAAAGCGAGATTATCCTGTATATACGGATTCGGCAGGTAGTCAAGCTCTCCGCTGTCTGCCGTGCGGCTCAAGCCGTTGAACAGCATGACGCGCGCCGTCGGCTTCCCGTTGATGTCCGTGACGAGATGCGTGCCCTCCGGTACTCCGTCGCGGTGCAGATCAATCACCACCTCAATCGAGGGGTTTTCCGCGACCATCCGTTCCACAGGTCCCTGCGCGTAATTATATGCCAGACTTCTGTCCAGCTTTCCATCCACCAGGTCGAAGGTGTCCGTCATATGTATGACCTGATAGCCGTACTGCTCCTGCAGAAGCTCTGTCAGATAATCCCCGACCGCAACTACGCTCGTCGACACATCTCCTTCCTCTGAGTCCGCAAAGCCCTCCTGGGAGTGCGTATGGTAGATTAAAATCTGCGGCTTGTCTTTTTCCACGGTCAGCGTCATATCCTTCTCCAGAAATGCAGACGCATTGATCTCATTTTCGTCCGTGTAAGTGTTCGGATCTACAACAAAGAAATTGCTGAGCACGTAATTATAATCCGCGAGCGCTTCCGGCGACAGATCTATCTGGGGATGCGGAACTGCTGCTGTCTGTGCGGCAGTCTCCTCCTCAGGCGATGTATCCGCCTGCTGCTCTGTCTGCTGCTTGGCGCGCTCATTTTCCTCATTGATTGCCTGCTGCTGGTTCTCTCCGAGCAGCCGCTCTGCTGCCTGCTCATTCGCCTCGATCAGCGCATGGCACGTATTCTCATCCTCCACAACACGCGCCCTGGCGCTCTGCTGCTTCCAGTAGCCGTAGAACGGGATCTGGTTTTTCGCAGCCTCATATACTCTCTGCAGGAAATTTTCCGTCGTTTTTACATCGCTTTCTTCATATTGAAAGAGGGGCAGATATCCTGCTGCCGCCTCTTCTCCCAGCTCGCTGTAAGCATTCCCCGCAAGCACCATGCCCCACTGGTAGCCGTCCTTCTGAAGCAGCGAAATACTCCGCCCCGCAAGCACAATGCCCATACCGCCCAGCACGCCTATGATTACTCTCTGAATTTTCTTTTCCACGCTCTCACCTCTTACCCTAGCGTATGAAGGGATGGGACGGGTTATGCCTGCTGACAGTGGTCAAACGCGAGATTGAGTCCCTCTGACACCGTAAAGCTCAGTCTCCTTATTGTCTCGTCAATGTCCTTTGGCGTCACGAACATGCTGCTCAGAGACGGCGTAATAAGCTCGCTTAAAAACTCCTCGATCTCCGCTTCCTCGAGCGTCTCCAGCAGATGAGCCATCGCGTCGTGCACGATCGTCGCCGCGTCCACCACAGTCGGAATCCCGATGCCTATCACCGGCACGCCGAGTGATTTCTCATTCAGACCGCATCGGTGGTTGCCGACCCCGGAGCCGGGATTAATACCCGTATCGGTGATCTGTATCGTACAGTTAAGCCTCTTCGTACTCCTCGCCGCCAGCGCGTCTATAACAATCACAACGTCGGGTTTCGTCTCCCGAATGACGCCCTGCAGTATCTCCACTGTTTCCATCCCTGTCTGCGCCATAACGCCCGGAATGATGCTGCTCACCTGATGCGCATGCTCCCGCCCCGTACCTGCGACGCCGTATTCCCGGATAATATGTCGGGTGATGCGCAGGTTCTGTACAGCGCGCGGTCCGAGTGCATCCGGCGTGATCTGCAGGTTTCCAAGTCCCGCCACCAGCACCGATTTCTCATGCTCCAGCCCGGCAAGGCGGCGGATGTGCTCTGCGATCTTCTCCGAGATCTCCCTGTGATATCCCTCATCAGGCACCGTCATATCCGGAGCTTCCAGCGTAATATATGTCCCCACCGGCTTTTCCATCATCCGCGCACCGTGCTCTGTCTCAATTTTTACGACTGTGGTTCTCAGGTCACGCTTCTCATCGTAATCCTCGCGGATAATCACACCGCTTATCTCCACATTGTCCTTTTCAAACTTCTCTTTGCTCTCCACCGCGAGATCTGTTCTTACTCTGTAATTTCCCAGCATACCGTTCTCCTTTTCCTCTTGTTATTTCCCCTTATTTTTGAATCCTGAATCACTTTCCCGCGATCTGCGAAGTCCATGCGCAGATCCGGCTGAACTGTTACTATTTTTTACAATTTTCCCTGAAATATGTATTGACAAACGCCCGGGAATGTCCTAAAATGAATGAGCATGTTTAAAGACATAAAAACGTCCGTGTCAGTTTTTATGTATCACCCTATAGAACACAAAACAATGAAAAAGAATATTGGAGGTGTGCAGTTTGGCTAATATTAAATCTGCAAAAAAGAGAATCCTTGTAAACAGAACAAAGGCTGCTAGAAATAAATCTATCCGTTCCGCTGTTAAGACAGCTATGAAGAAAGTGGATGCAGCAGTGGCAGCAAACGATAAGGCAGCGGCTACAGAGGCTTTAAGCAATGCAATCGCTACCATCAATAAGGCAGCTTCTAAGGGCGTTTACCATAAGAACAACGCAGCTAGAAAAGTGTCCCGTTTGAGCAAAGCTGTAAACTCAATCGCATAAACTATTTTAAAGATTTTTAAGGCAACCATCCCGTCAGTGGTTGCCTTTTTTACATTCTCCTCTTTTCATCCTCCTCTCAATAGAGTAAAATGAAAGAGTAAATTTACAGAAAAAGGAATACGCATATGAATCAGAAAGCATGCAACACACTGGAATATTATAAAATCATTGACCAGCTCACCGGGCACGCGAGTTCGCCGCTCGGGCAGGAGCGGTGCAGAAAGCTGATGCCTTCTTCCAATCTGCGTGAGATTGAGCGGATGCAGCAGCAGACGCACGATGCGCTGACGCGGCTGTTCCGCAAGGGAAATATCTCATTCGGCGGAGCAAAGGATATCCGCGGTACGCTAAAACGCCTTGAGATCGGAAGCATCCTGGGTACCGAGGAGCTTTTGCAGATTTGCGGGCTTCTCGAAAACTGCGCCCGCGTCAAGTCCTACGGCAGAAGAGACAACGCCGACGAGCAGCCTGACTCACTTGACGAGCTCTTCGATGCGCTGGAACCGCTGACCCCGCTGACTATGCGCATTCGTGCGTGCATTATCTCCGAGGAGGAGATCAGCGACGATGCAAGCCCGGGATTAAAGCAGATTCGCCGTGCGATGAAGAATACCGGAGAGCGCATTCACAGCCAGTTAAATTCTCTCGTTAACGGTTCCCTGCGCTCATATCTGCAGGACGCTGTCGTGACAATGAGAAACGGGCGCTACTGCATTCCCGTCAAATCGGAATACCGCGGACAGGTACCCGGCATGATTCACGATCAGTCTTCCACAGGCTCCACAATCTTCGTGGAACCCATGGCTATCGTAAAGCTGAACAACGAGATCCGTGAACTCGAGTTAAAGGAAGAAAAGGAGATCGAGATTATTCTCTCCAACTTAAGCGAGGAGGCGGCGCAGTACCGTGAAAATATCCGCTATGATCTGGAAACCATGGTGGATCTTGACTTTATCTTTGCCCGCGGATTTCTTGCGATGGAGCAGAATGCAAATCAGCCTGTTTTCAACACCGAGGGCTATATCAACATCCGTAAGGGACGTCATCCGCTTATCGATAAGAAGAAAGTTGTACCGATCGATATTACGCTCGGCAAAGATTTTGATCTGCTCGTAGTCACAGGACCCAACACCGGAGGCAAGACCGTATCCTTAAAGACCGTCGGACTTCTGACGCTTATGGGTCAGGCAGGGCTTCATATCCCGGCGCTCGACCGCTCCTCTCTCACCGTATTCGACGAAGTATACGCAGATATCGGAGATGAACAAAGCATCGAGCAGTCCTTAAGTACCTTCTCCTCCCACATGACGAATGTAGTATCCTTCCTGGAGAAAGCAGATAAGCACTCTCTTGTTCTCTTCGACGAGCTCGGTGCGGGCACTGACCCGACAGAGGGAGCTGCGCTTGCAATCGCCATCCTTTCCGACCTGCACGGGCGCGGGGTACGCACAATGGCAACGACCCATTACAGCGAACTGAAGATCTACGCACTATCAACTCCCGGTGTGGAAAATGCCTGCTGCGAATTTGACGTGGAGACGCTGCGCCCGACTTACCGCCTGTTAATCGGTGTACCCGGAAAGAGCAATGCGTTCGCGATTTCCAGCAAGCTGGGGCTGCCGGACTACATCATCAATGAGGCAAGAAAGCAAATCTCCGAGCAGGATGAATCCTTCGAGGACGTGATCTCCAGTCTTGAGGAGAACCGCGTGCTGCTCGAACGCGAGCGCGAGGAAGTTGAGAAATACAAGGCCGAGATCAGCCAGCTAAAAGAAAAACTCTCCGCAAAGCAGGAAAAGCTGGACCAGCAGCGCGAGAAACTGCTGCAGGAGGCAAATCAGGAGGCACACGCGATCCTTCGCGAGGCAAAGGAGTACGCCGACCAGACGATGAAGAATTTCCACAAATTCGGAAAAACAAATATCTCCGTCTCCGAGATGGAAAAAGAACGCGCAAAGCTGCGTGAAAAAATGACAAAAGCCGAGAAGAACATGGCTGCAAGGAAGACCGCTGTTCCGTCAAAGACCCTAAAGCCCTCCGATCTTCACATCGGCGATGCAGTCCGGGTTCTGAGCCTGAATCTGAAGGGTACAGTCAGCACAATGCCGGATTCCAAGGGATTTTTATTTGCTCAGCTCGGCATCATGCGGACGAAGGTTCACATCTCCGATCTGCAGCTTCTGGACGAACCTGTGATTACCTCCTCAAAATTCCAGAAGACGGGAACCGGAAAGCTCAAGATGAACAAGTCTGCATCCATTTCCACCGAGATCAATCTTCTCGGTCAGACCGTGGACGAGGCGCTCGCCTCTCTGGACAAGTATCTCGACGACGCTTACCTGGCCCATCTGCCCAGCGTGCGCGTGGTTCACGGCAAAGGCACTGGGGCGCTGCGAAAAGCAGTGCACAGCTATCTGAGACGGCTGAAATACGTGGATTCCTTCCGTCTCGGTGAATTCGGCGAGGGAGACGCCGGTGTAACTATCGTAACGTTCAAGAAATAATGCAGGGCACTCCCGCAGCCCGCGCAGGGCGGCGGGAGCCTGATAAGGAGATTCGATATGGCAGCAAAACAGAAAATTCTGATTGTAGACGACGACAATAATATCGCGGAGCTGATTTCTCTGTATCTGACCAAGGAGTGCTTTGACAGCAAAATCGTCAACGACGGCGAGGCGGCTCTCAGAGAATTTGAGACGTTCCGCCCGAATCTGATCCTCCTGGATCTGATGCTTCCGGGTATGGACGGCTATCAGGTATGCCGTGAGCTCCGCCAGAAGTCCAATGTTCCAATCATCATGCTCTCAGCAAAGGGAGAAATTTTCGACAAAGTGCTGGGGCTGGAGCTCGGGGCAGACGACTATATGATCAAACCCTTTGACTCCAAAGAGCTTGTCGCGCGCGTCAAGGCGGTGCTGCGCCGATTCGAGCCGGCCAAGCCTGCGATTTCCCAGGCAACGGGGAAATATGTAGAGTATCCGGATCTGATTGTCAACCAGACAAACTATTCTGTCACCTACCGCGGTGAAAACGTGGATATGCCCCCAAAGGAGCTCGAGCTCCTTTACTTCCTGGCTTCCTCGCCAAATCAGGTATTTACGAGGGAGCAGCTTCTCGACCACATCTGGGGATATGAATACATCGGAGATACGCGCACTGTAGACGTGCACATCAAAAGACTCCGCGAGAAAATTAAGGACAACTCCAACTGGGCGATCAGCACTGTCTGGGGCATCGGGTATAAATTCGAGGTCAAATCCTGATGAAGCGCACTCTGTACCAGAAATTTATAATTCTCTATGCACTTCTGGGCGTGTGCGCATTTATTCTCATTGCAACGCTGGGCTCGCGTCTCATCGAGAATCATCTCGTGGAGTCCAGCGCAAACTCCCTGTACAGAGAATCTGTCGCCATTGCGGAGAGCCTCTCCTCATCCACATATCTGGAGAAGTCCTCCCTTGAGGCGACGTACTACAATCTGCTCGCCGTGGGTACATACCAAGACGCACAGATTCTGATTTTAAGCCCTGACCGGAAGATACTGCTCGATACGGATAAACCGCTCGTCACAGACTCCAGCAGCGAAACGATTGACCGCTTTAACCCGGCGAAATGGGATTCCGGCTATTATTCGATCGGTGACTTCTTCGGCTATTTCTCCTCTGACCATCTCAGCGTGATGGCGCCCATTACCTACGGTATGAACACCAAAGGCTATGTGACCATGCATCTGCCGCTTACTGTAGTTTACACTGAGCGGGAAGATCTGCTGCTCTCCGTGTATATCATCTGCGGACTGGATTATCTGATGCTGGCGCTTCTGCTGGTCTTCTTTTCCTTTAAATTCTACCGCCCTCTGCACCACATTACAGAAGGCGCAAAAGAGTATGCAGCCGGAAATCTGACACATACAATTCCGGTTTCCACGGACGATGAAATGGGTTATCTGGCAGACACGCTCAATTACATGGCAGGAGAACTGAGTAAGACCGGGGAGTCGCAGAAGAAATTTATCGCGAACGTTTCACACGATTTCCGATCGCCGCTGACCTCGATCAAAGGCTATGTGGAGGCAATTCTCGACGGCACAATCCCTCCGGAAATGTACGAGAAGTATCTCGGTATCGTGCTTTTCGAAACAGAACGCCTCAACAAGCTGACCCGCAGCCTGCTCACACTCAATGATATCAGCGATATCGGAAAAATGCTTGATATTTCTGACTTTGACATCAACGCGGTCATCAAGAACACAGCCGCATCGTTCGAGGGAAGCTGCCGCAAAAAGCAGCTCTCGATCCAGCTCATCTTCTCCTCCAGGACACTGATGGTCACTGCGGATATGGAGAAAATTCAGCAGGTGCTCTATAACCTCATCGACAACGCGATCAAGTTCAGCTATGACCACTCCACAATCATCGTGGAGACAACAGAGAAGCACGAAACTGTATTCGTCTCGGTCAAAGATTCCGGTATCGGCATCCCCTCTGACAGTCTCAAGAAAGTCTTCGACCGTTTCTACAAAATCGACTCCTCCCGCGGCAAAGACCGCAAGGGTACCGGGCTGGGGCTTTCAATCGTAAAGGAAATTATCAGCGCACATAATCAGAATATCAATGTGATCAGCACAGAAGGCGTAGGATCGGAATTTATTTTTACGCTTACTAAGGCAGAACAGAAATTATAAAAGAAAAATGAGGCACCGCCCGCAGGAGGTGTCTCATTTTTCTTTTTACTCTGCTTCCGCAATCAGTTCCACTTCGCAGAGCACATTCTTCGGAAGTGTCTTCACAGCCACGCAGGAGCGCGCCGGTTTGCCGGTAAAATATTTGGCGTATACCTCGTTGAATGCCGCAAAGTCATTCATATCAGCGAGGAAACATGTCGTCTTGACGGTCTTCTCATAGCTGCTGCCGGCCGCCGCCAGAACTTCTCCGAGATTCTTCATCACCTGCTCTGCCTGTGCGGTAATATCTGTTCCCTCGATTTCTCCTGTAGCCGGATTAATCGGGATCTGTCCGGAGGTAAAAAGCGTATGGTTGTATACCATCGCCTGGGAATACGGTCCGATTGCTGCCGGTGCTTTTTCTGTACTGATTACTTTCATAATAATATTTTCTCCTTTCTGTTTACTGTCTTTATTCTAAACTGCGCACTTAGCAATGTCAAATATATCCTTCTTGATAGAGCGGCGAAAACTGCTCTCTTTTACATTACCACAACTTTTGGGAAGCCCAGCTATTGGGATTGTCAGCCTCAAAAAGTCCGTTACCCTCATTGCAGAACCAATACACATTCTCCACTCCCGGGGCCTGTGCCCAGCCATTCATCTTTTTCCAAGACACTTCCTGATCAAAAACCATCCGGTCATCATCCTGCCGTTCTCATCCGTCTTCCTGCCCTACCCACCCTGACTCTTCGGGATCTGTTGGATCCATTCCAGTTCAAAGCCGATAGCAATCTTAATACCCTGAATGAAGCAGAACTTATGAAAGAGAATTTAAAGCTCCGAAGAGAACTGGAAGCGTCAAGGAAAGAAAATCTTTTCTAAAAAAAGCGGCGGAATTCTTTGCAAAGGAAATCGATTGGAGGCTTATCGATTTATTGAGGAACATCATAAACTGTTTGGCTTACGCTGGCTGCTTCGCAGGCACGAAATCTGTCCAAATGTATACTATAACTAGCGGAGACACCGGAAGGCAGATTATTATGCCCGGAAAGCACTGGAATCCCAGTCCTCCATCAAAGAGAGACTCTTTCTGCATTCAGATCAGAGATCGCACTATACATCAAAAGCATTTATCGAATTCTGTGAATCGGTGCATGTGGCACAGAGTATGAGCAAAGCAGGATATCCGTATGACAATGCACCGATGGAGCGTTACTTCAATACTTTGAGAAACGAGTGTACAAATTTATGCGAATTCGCAACAGAAGAAGCACTCTATCAAAAAGTAGAAGAATTTGCATACGTTGACTATAATCATGTACGCCGCCACAGCTTCAACAACTACAAGAGATATTTTTATCCACAAGTGTTACAGAAAGCTTGACCACTACAGTTTCCATTTTCCGCAAAGATATGATATAATCCTATTCGGAATCCTTTCACCGCTACCAATGCATTGGAGGAAAGTTTATGGATATTAATTATGAATTATATAAAGTATTTTATTACGTTGCCTCTTCTCTGAGCTTTTCCGAGGCTTCCAAGCAGCTCTATATCTCACAGTCTGCGGTCAGCCAGTCGATCAAGGTGCTGGAAAAGAAGCTCGGAATCAATCTGTTTATCCGGAGTACGAAGCGGGTGCAGCTCACCCCGGAGGGGGAGACGCTGCTGCGCCATGTGGAGCCTGCGATGAATTTGATTAAGCGGGGAGAGAATCAGATCATGGAGTCAAGCACGCTTGGCGGCGGACAACTCCGCATAGGAGCGAGCGATACGATCTGCCGTTACTTTCTCGTTCCGTATCTGAGCCGCTTTCACAGGACATATCCGAATGTCCACATAAAGGTCACAAACCAGACCTCCACGAAATGCGTGGAGCTTCTTGAGACAGGGCAGGTGGATATTATTGTTACAAATTTTCCGAACTCGCATCTGCAGAATACCCTGCAGTATCAGCCAATTTATACATTCTCCGACACGTTTGTGGCAAGCAGGAAGTTCTATCCGCAGCTCTACAGGCAATCGATCCATCTAAAGGAACTTCTTAAATATCCGATCCTGATGCTGGACCGAAAAAGCACGACAAGCGAATTTCTCCACAACCTGTTTCAGCTTCATCAGCTTGATCTTGTGCCGGAGATTGAGCTCGGAAGCAATGACTTGCTCATCGATCTAGCAACCATCGGGCTTGGCATTGCGTTTGTGCCGGATTACTGTCTTCCGGGGAAAGGGGAGGTCATCTCTATGGATTATCGGCCGTCCACCTCAGAGGAACTCTTTACTGTAGATATCGAAGAAGAGCTTCCTACCAGACAGCTCATCATTGCTCATAATCCGAAGCTCCCGGTTCCTGTTGCGGCGCGCGAATTTCTTCAGTTCTTTTCCCAGAATGACTGAAGCAGTCCCGAGACAGTACGCAGCGTTGCTACTGAGCGCTCTGACCACTCGCGCGGGAACAGCACTTCATACTCGCGCGTGCAGAAGCGATCGTCGAGCAGCAGGATTACCCCCACGTCTTCCCGGGTGCGGATAACGCGCCCCGCAGACTGGAGCACTTTATTCATTCCAGGGAAACGGTAGGCATAGTCAAAGCCGTTTTCCCCCTTTTTGTCGTAATATTCCTTTAATAACTCTCTCTCCTGTCCAATCTGGGGAATTCCGGTGCCAATTACGATCGCACCTATGAGTTTTTCTCCCGTTAGGTCTATTCCCTCGCTGAAAATGCCGCCCATCACACAGAATCCGACAAGACTTCTCTCATTTTTCCCTCGGAATTTATCCAGAAATTCTTCTCTCTCTTCCTCCGTCATGCTGGAGTTCTGTACCAGAATCTCAACGTCTTTCCCCGCAAACTCGCTGCGGTAGATCTCAAGCACCTCATTCATCAGACGGTAGGATGGAAAAAAAGCCATATAGTTTCCGCTTTTTGCAGATGCTGCGGCGTCTATGTAGGCGGCGATTCTGCGGTACTCCGCCTCGTTTCTGCGCGTGTAGCGGCTGCTCACGTCACGGCAGAGCAGCAGGCAGCGATTTTCCGACCGGAACGGAGAGTCGACATAGACAGCATAATCGTCCTCATGAGTGCTGATCAGCTTTCTATAATACTGCACCGGAAGCAGCGTAGCAGAAAAGAATACCGTACTTCTGCCCTTATCGAGACACTCCTGGATATTCGCGGCAGGATTTACGCAGAATAGCTTGAGCTTAAATCTGCCGTCCTCCTCGTGCTGGGTATAAATGACATAGTTCTCATCCACAAGTTCATAGATCATCAGAAAGCTGCGTACCTGAAAGTAAAATTCAAGCACCTGACTGCGCAGCTCTTCGTCCCGCAGCGTCTCCAGGCATGTCTCCAGCTCAGATATCAGGCTCATCAGCGGCAGAACAAATTCTGAAATGCTCTCCAGAACAGTGCATCCGTCACATTCACGCTTATATTCCAAAAGCTTCTTGTTGCAGCGATCAAGAAGGCGCTCAAGTTTCTTGTCAAAAAGCTTTGCCGTACGCTTCATGGCAAGGAAATCCTCCTTGTAGAGCGATGCGCTGAAAATATCTCTGCCTCTGTCCACAAGATTGTGTGCCTCATCAATCAGAAAGAGATAGTTTCCTGCCACGCCCTCTCCGAAAAAACGCTTGAGCTTCACATCCGGATCGAAAATGTAGTTATAGTCACAAATGACCGCATCACACCACGAAGCGATGTCGAGACACATTTCATACGGACAGACCTGCCATCTCTCACTGTGCTCGAGAATCCTCTCTCTCGTATACATATCCTCTCCGGTCAGAATTTCAAATACTGCATCGTTTACGCGGTTGAAATGCCCTCTTGCTCTCGGGCAGTGCTGCGGATTACACTCTGTCTCATCGCAGACGCAGAGTTTTTCCTTCGCCGTGATCGTGAGCACCTTGTATTTCAGCCCGTGCGCCATCAAAATCTGAAATGCCTCCTCTGCAACTGTACGGGCGATTGTCTTTGCCGTTAAGTAAAAAATCTGCTCCGCAAGCCCCTCTCCCACAGCGCGGACAGAGGGAAATACGGTGCACATTGTCTTTCCGATACCGGTCGGCGCCTGGATAAATAGCTGTTTTTTGCGCAAAATCGTACGGTATATTCCCTGTACCAGCTCACGCTGCCCGTCACGGTAGGGAAAAGGGAACTCAAGTCCCCGCATAGATTCGTTTCGCAGCGTCCGCCAGTCGTGCTGAAACTTCGCCCATTTATAATATTCGTCGAGCAGGCCAAAGAACCACAGATCCAGCTCATTCTGGCTGTATGTCTCACGGAAGTATTTCTTTTCCTCGGTTTCAATATTACAGTATGTCATTTGAACACGGATCGTATCCAGCCGGTTTTGAAAGCTGTAGATGTATGCATAGCATTTCACCTGCGCCAGATGTACCGGCACAGGAGCTTTGAGCTGCTCCAGATCCATATAGATTCCCTTAATCTCATCTATCGTCACTCCGTCCGGCTCCGTCCAGATTCCATCGGCACGCCCCTCAATGCGAAGGGTAAATTCATCATATTCTTTTTCATATACCAGCGCCGCCTCCGCGCGGTAATTTGCCGGCATGCTTTTTTGAATCTTCCTGTGAATGCGGCTGCCTTTCTGCATGGCTTCTTTGTCTGCAAACGCATTACGGCGGTTATCCAGATCGCCGCTTCGCAGAAGAAACTCGACAAGCGCGCGAACGGAGAGGCGGATTTTCGTTGATTGAGACATGGAAATTCTCCTTTGCTAACACAATTTTTTATTATTGTATCATATTTCCCCTGTTTCCAACAGCATTCTATCTCAGAACTTTTCATCTTGCCTTACAGGATCTGAAAAATTTCCATATTTTTCTTCGTTATTCCAAATTTTCTATTGAGTTCTCTCACTTCTTACATTATACTTTTACTATAAACGTCCGCTGCCGATTAGGCGGCATACACTCCGGGATGCCAAATGCACCTCCAGGCTTTTACGGATTAGCGATTCACTATGCGGACGGGTGCATGATGGTTTACTATAAACGTCCGCCGCCAGACTTTTACATCCCGGTATTTTGTTTGGCAGGCGGACACAGAAGTTTTATAGAAAAGTATTACATGGGAGGGGGAATATCTTATGAGTTTGGCAACAGATTGTTTTACAGCGCTGGATCGTGAAAAAGCATTTGAGAGTTCGGGACACAGGACGCGGTTTAAAGAACTGCTGGATTGTTATGGAGGGTATCCTTTTTTCACCAAAGGGCTGTGTAAATGCATGTATCTGTCCGCATGGGATGAACAGCACTTCTGTATTATGCTGGAGACACTGATGGATATGACACTGGGAAGAGATAAAAATACAGACGAGATGCGGGAAAAAGGCGATCTTCTCGCAGAAGAACAAAAAGATGCGGAATATTACGTCTATGAACTCTCCAATTCATTTCTCGATAATAAACCCTTCGTCATGGATGCTCTCGAGGACGTGAGTCCGGATATTATGTATATTATCTGCCGGGCGATGCATGCGGCAGAAATTATTGACAGAGTTTAGGACTTGCGTGCTGTTATCGGTCTCTTATAAAAAACAGGCTGCTCTCTAGAAAAATACAGATCGTGAAAGGAAAAAACGGATAGAGCCAGCATAGCCAAAAGTGCAGGTGGAAATTTCTGTAATTACAGATTTTCGGAAATAATTACAGGGCTGAAAGTGTGTCAGCAAGCTTTCAGCCCTTGTTTTATATAGATGGGTTTCCGTTATCCGGCATAAAAATGCCCTATCATTCATACTATTTATTGGGGGTGATTTTTTGAAAATTCAATGGAAAACTCTGATTATCTGTATTGCCGTGCCGCTTGCCGTCGGCGGCTTATCTGCACTATTAACCAAAAACAACATGGAAACGTTTGAATTAATTAATAAACCGGTTCTGACTCCGCCGAGCTGGCTGTTTCCGGTGGCTTGGACAATTCTGTATATTCTTATGGGAATTGCGTCATATCTGGTGTTAACGTCCAAAAAGCCAAAAGGGACCGCTCTGACCGCATACGGCATTCAGCTTGTATTTAACTTTTTCTGGACAATTATCTTTTTTAACTTAAAGCTATACCTGTTTGCGTTTATCTGGCTCGTACTTTTATGGCTGCTGATTCTCAAAACAACCATTCTATTCTATCCAATATCGAAAATCTCAGGATATCTGATGCTTCCCTATTTGCTGTGGGTAACCTTTGCAGGTTATTTAAATTTTTCCATTTGGGTCTTAAATTAACCTGTTAAGCAATTTAAAAACAAATTTGATATTTATTAATTTAAAAATTTTTCTTACATTTCACTGCACTGGTATATAGGGTGCGAATAATTCTTAGGCTGCTTGAAAACTAAGCCATCAGAGCAGCCAAGAAATTGTTCGCACCTTTTTCCTATAATACATTAATGCTACCGATATCTTCCATACCATAGCGCTATCCTGCGAAAGGAGCGACGAGCATATTTAATTCATCTTTATTAATAATCTCTGTTTCAATCCATGTCTCCCAGTACCTTACCCAAAAGCATCCCTGTACCGCCGGTCTCCCCTGTTTTTTTGACAAGGGCAAATATTCCCCGTTTCCATCTATTCACATTAGCCATAGAATGGGCAGATTCCCTTCTGCTATACAGAACTTCCCTCCCCATTCCTTCTATACTGCCTCGGCGTTATGCCATTTCTTTTTTTGAAATGTCTGCAGAAGGATGGCGCATCCTTAAATCCGCAGGAATACGCTATCTCCGTAACTGTCATCTGATCGTTTTTCAGCATCTCCTTTGCCCGGTTCAGGCGGTATTCAATCAGATACTGCTGCGGTGCCATCTGAAGTTCTTCCTTCATCAGCTTATACAGATAACTCCGGTCAATTCCAATGCAGCGCGCGATACCGCTTATTTTTACAGGATAACTGTAATTGTTGCGGATATATTCATAGGCCTTTTCCAGATACTGCTGCTCTGTATTCGTCTGAGCCGATTTTTCTTTTTTCCGAAACCGCGCAAACAGATGGTATAAATTGCCCAGTATTTCCAGTTCATTCTGCTCATAATCCTGAAATAAATCTGCGATCCTCTCTGCAAATTTCTCTATTTCATTTTCCTCTGTTCCCTCATAAATATATCCTTCGCTTCCAAAATCGCAGCTTTCTATAATCTCCTGTGCGCTGCTTCCTCCGATTCCAATCCAGCAATAACGCCAGGGCTCTCTGCAGTCTGCGGCGTAATAGGCAATCTCTCCCGGTTTAATCAGAAAAGCCTGTCCTTTCCTGAGATGAAATGTCCCCTGCGCAGTCTGATATTTCCCTCTTCCTTCCAAAATAAAATGCAGCAGATAATGCGGTCGTACGGCAGGACCAACAGTATGCCCCGGCTCACACTGCTCTCTGCCCGCATATAAAAGTTCCATAGATGTCTTCATCCGAGTTTTCCCCTCTCTTCCTTCTTCCAAACTCCCATCCTCTCCATATCAGGAAACATAAGTACAATTTTTTTGAAACAAAAGGCATAGTTTTTTATCCCCTGGGTTTTTATAATTATACCTATGATTAGATATTGGGGACAAAAGGTATTTTGCCGCCTATGATACCGGATTGTTCCGTACTTTATACTCTCGCAAGCAAGCTTGCACCGGGTTTCCGACCTTTTGCCCCTGGTATCATAATTAAAAATTAAGAAAAGGAGATGCGCATTATGATCAAAATTACATTTATGGGTGCAGGAAGTACTGTATTTGCAAGAAATGTGCTGGGCGACTGTATGTGTACCCCGTCACTTTGCGAAAGCGAAATTGCTCTCTACGACATTGACGAGGAACGCTTGCATGACTCTGAAATTATTTTAAGTGCAATTAATCATAATGTCAATCAGGATCGTGCTGTCATCAAGACGTATCTGGGCGTCGAAAACCGCAAAGATGCCCTGCGGGACGCAAACTTTGTTGTAAATGCCATTCAGGTCGGCGGCTATGACCCCTGCACAATCACGGACTTTGAAATTCCAAAAAAATACGGCTTAAAACAGACAATTGCTGATACTCTGGGCATCGGCGGTATCATGCGCGCTCTGCGCACCATTCCCGTTCTGTCTGACTTTGCAAAGGATATGGAGGAAGTCTGCCCCGACACGCTGTTTCTCAACTACACCAATCCAATGGCTATGCTGACCGGCTATATGCAGCGCTATACCAAGATTCGTACGGTTGGACTCTGCCACAGCGTACAGTGCTGTTCCGAGACAATCCTGAAAGATCTGGGAATGGAGGACAAGCTGGAAGGACGCCAGGAATTAATCGCCGGAATCAATCATATGGGCTGGCTTCTCGAGATCCGTGACAGAAACGGCAATGACCTGTATCCGGAAATCCGCCGCCGTGCAGTAGAAAAAAATGAGGCCGCAAAATCCTCTTCCGTAAAACACCATGATATGGTCCGTTATGAGTACATTCACCGGCTGGGCTATTACTGTACGGAATCCAGCGAACACAACGCGGAGTACAATCCTTTCTTTATAAAAAAAGACCGCCCGGATCTGATCGAGCAGTACGATATTCCTCTGGATGAATATCCAAGACGCTGTATCGAACAAATCAAGGGATGGAAGAAGGAGCGGGATGATATCCTGAAAGACGGAAAAATCACGCACGAGCGCTCCAAAGAATATGCATCTTATATCATGGAGGCAGTTGTCACTGATCGTCCTTATAAAATCGGCGGAAATGTTTTAAACAACGGATATATCGAAAATCTGCCCTCTGAGGCATGTGTGGAGGTTCCCTGCTACATAGATGCCCGCGGCGTTCATCCGGTAAAAGTCGGCCGTCTGCCGGAACAGCTGGCTGCAATGAACCGCACCAACATCAATCCTCAGCTGCTTGCCATCGAAGCTGCCGTCACCAGAGACCGCAGCAAAATTTACCAGGCCGCGATGCTGGATCCGCATACCGCAGGCGTACTCAGTATTGATGAAATTGTGTGTCTGTGCGACGAGCTGATTGATGCTCACGGCGAATATATGAAAGATTATAAATAAACTTTTCTTATGAGAACATACTGCGGCAGGCATAGGAATCGGATATCCGATTCCTATGCCTGCCTGACATTTCCTGCACTCAGATAATCTCTGCTCCAAAAGGCATAAGCGCCAGCTTGGCAATCTTAAAATGCTGCAGTCCAAAGGGAATTCCCACAATCGTAACGCACAGCAGACAGCCAAGCACCGCCGATTCCAGCGCCAGCGGCAGTCCGGTCAGCACGAGCCACAGAATATTCAGCAGCAGGGAGCCTGCCCCTCCGCCATAGCGGATCTCCTTCCCAAAAGGAAAAAAGCTGAGGGAAGCAAACTTAAAGCACTGGATTCCCACCGGAATTCCCACAACCGTCACACACCACAAAATTCCTGCCAGCAGCCAGCTAAGGCCGCTTAAAAATCCTCCAAAAATAAACCATACTACATTCCCCAGACAACCCATTGTTCATCCTCCTGTTCTGTTTCCGTCCGGCTTTACAACTACATGATATCTGATCGCTCAACAGCATCCCCACAGATATCCGCCCGAAAAGGAAGTCCGAAATCATTATATAAAAAAATGCCTACGGCATCTCAACTCCCCTGCCCCTCAATCTTGAGGGGTAAGGGCTTGTTTTTTGCCTTTCTTTGCTTCATAATAGTCTCATGAATG
>CALWSC010000003.1 GCA_944384105.1 uncultured Lachnospiraceae bacterium
GGAACGGAGAAAAAGGTGGTTGTCGTTAGCCATCTTTTTCTTTTTTTGCAAAAATCACAGGGGAGGCAGTGACTCATACGAGTCACTGCCTCCCCTGTTTAGGACTATCTATTTCCCGACAGCCCCTGTTTTGTCTGAATTACACCTCACCGCGAAGGAGAGAGTACATTTTCATATCAAGGATATGACCGTTCTTGACGGCATTGCTGCGGAGCGTGCCCTCGAAGGTAAAGCCGGACTTTTCGAGTACGCGGCAGGAGGCTGTATTGTAGGCGTAAGGCTCTGCATATATGCGCAGGATATCAGTGTGTTCAAAGACGTACATGCAGATTTGACGCACTGCCTCAGATGTTTTGTATGATAGCATGAAAATTTGGAAATGGCAAATGAAATTCCCAGAATCTTCTGGTTGTAAAACAGAACATATGTTCGTACAATGAAGGTGTAACTGTTAGAGAACCGAAGTTTGGAGAGATCAGTATGGATAGGGTTATTTTTCATGTGGACGTCAATTCGGCGTATCTGAGCTGGGAAGCGGTGTACCGGATGCAGCATCTCGGGGTGAGGGAAGATCTGCGCGAGTGCGCGTCGGCAGTGGCAGGGGACGCAGCGCTTCGCCGCGGGATTATTTTGGCAAAGTCGATTCCGGCCGCGCGCTGCGGCGTACACACGGGCGATACTGTCTTTGAAGCACGTCAGAAGTGCCCGGGGCTGGTGCTTGTAACGCCGAATTATCAGTTGTATGAGACGTGTTCTGCGGTGCTTTTTGGGATCCTGCGGACGTATACCGAGTGCGTCGAGCCATACTCGATCGACGAGGCATTTCTTGATATGAGCGGTACAGAAGGACTATGGGGAGATCCGCTTCATGCTGCACAGCGGATGGCGCAAGAGATTCGGGAAACGCTGGGATTTACTGTGAATATAGGCATCTCCTCAAATCGTGTTCTGGCAAAGATGGCATCTGATTTCACGAAGCCCGACCGTATTCATACGCTCTGGCGGGAGGAAATACCGGAGAAAATGTGGAGTCTTCCGGCGGAAAAGCTGTTCTTTGTGGGAAATGCAGCGCGCAGAAAGCTGCACCTTCTCGGCATCCGCACGATCGGAGAGATTGCCTCTGCCGACGAGCGCCTGCTGAGGCTGCATCTGAAAAAGCAGGGGGAGCTCATCTGGAAGTTTGCAAATGGGGCGGATGAGAGTATCGTGGCGGCGGAGACGCCGCCGAACAAGGGATACGGCAACAGCACGACGATTCCATTTGACGTCACAGATGAGAAGACGGCCCGCCTTGTCCTGCTCGCCCTCTGTGAGACGCTTGCGGCAAGGCTTCGTGCGGACGGAGTATCTGCAGGGCTGGCAGCAGTCGCAATCAAGACGGAAAGTTTTGTGTGCAGCAGCCGCCAGAGAGTACTTCCGGAGCGTACGGATTCCACGCGGGAGCTGTACGAGGCTGCAGTACAGATTTTCAGAGAACTCTGGGGCGGAGAGCCGATCCGTCATCTTGGCGTACATGCGGGCAGGGTGAGCAGGGAGCCGCAGATGCATCAGCTTTCTTTCTTTGAGGAGCGGGACAGCAAAAAGCAGAGGCAGCTCGACCGCGCCGTGGACACTATCCGCGCGCGCTACGGTATGGACGCGGTGAAGCGCGCTGCGCTTCTGCAAAGTCCCATCGACCATATGGCGGGCGGAGTCAGCAGAGAGAAGCGCAGGCCTGATTACCGGGCGCTGGGGCTTTTATGATACGGTTCTCGTGGGAAGGAGAGATGACGAATGGCGTTTGGAACGGGTATGCGCCTGCCGTACCGCGGGGATGAGGGAGCAGAGCGCGGGCTTCTGCGGGAGGCAGCGGTAAAATGCTGGTTCACTGCAGGCGGCAGGGCAATCCCCCTGTCTATGAAGATCCGTGAAGCGGACGGAACTATCCGCACAGTGGACGAGATAGGCGTCCTGCATTCTGAAAAGAAATTCTATGCAGGTATCCCTGTCTGGGAATACCACTGCGCTGCTGATCTGGGAGCCGGCGCGCGAAACTGTGTGCTGAGATTCTATCCGGAGAGATGCACAGGAGGAAGAACCGCCTTTATCTTTGGATGAGGAGGGAAAAATACGGGAAGTAACGGAGGATGAGAGAATCCATGAGATTGACAGAGAAAAACTTCAGAAGATCCTCCCGCTGTTTCGTTCTATTAATGAATTGAATCCGGAAGAGTACGGAGAGTATGAGAATGACGGTCCGGTGCAGATCTGGCACAAAATCTATCTGGCCGTTACGGATTCTGTTGTTCCGGATGAAATGGGAGGTGAGTATCGCAGGATGGACGCTGCAGGAGGATGGGAGCCGATGTTTGCCTATGCGCATGCGTTATTCGCGGATACGGAGGAACTGCCTGCATTGCCCGCGGACGGAGTTACATATGATGCGAATGCCGTGATGACGAGTGAAGGGAGAACCACTGAGACAGGCTGCATTTTCGAGCTTATGGAGAACACGTACACGGCTGCCGGTGAAGCGCCGCAGTTCGTATGCGGTAAAGGAGATTACCTATTGGTATGAAAATAAGATCTGACAGAGGAATGGCGCTGGGATTATCCCAGCGCCACATCCAATATCATCATAAGCACAAATCCTGCTGCAAATCCGATCGTGCCGATGTTACTGTGCTCACCCTCTGAAGCCTCGGGGATCAGTTCCTCAACCACGACGTAGATCATCGCTCCTGCGGCAAAGGACAGCAGGTACGGCAAAAGAGGTGTGATAAAACCGGACAGAAGGATCGTGACGGCAGCTGCTATCGGCTCCACGATTCCGGACAGCGTGCCGTAGAGAAACGCCTTCCCTTTGTTCATACCGGACTCGCTTTTGAGCGGAAGGGAGATAATCGCGCCCTCAGGAAAATTCTGAATCGCAATTCCGATTGACAGTGCAAACGCGCCCATCAGTGTGATGTTTACGTTGCTGGAGAGCATTCCTGCAAAGACTACGCCGACTGCCATACCCTCGGGAATGTTGTGAAGTGTGACGGCAAGCACGAGCATGGTCGTCTTTTTCAGATGGCAGTGAGGCCCTTCCGCCTTTTCACAGCCCATATGCAGATGCGGAATCAGGCGGTCCATACACAGCAAAAAGAGAATGCCAAGCAGGAACCCGACTGCGGCAGGAATAAATGCAAAGCGCTTCATCGATTCAGACATATCCATAGCGGGAATCAGAAGTGACCATACAGAAGCCGCAACCATCACCCCGGAGGCAAAACCGAGCAGACTCTTCTGTACCAGTGGTTTTAACTGATTTCTAAGCAAGAAAACACACCCCGCTCCCAGTGTTGTCCCCGCAAAGGGAATCAACAGCCCAATTAAAGTTTCCATATAAAACCTCCAGATTTATATTTTTTTAAGATCTACCTCATCATACCACAGAAGAGGGAAAATAACCAGGCTGAAGGCATTTACTTTAGAATATGCCTGCGCAAATAAAATGATACAAATTATTGCGGGTTCCACCGCACTCTGTTATTGTAACCTTCCCCGTTGTGAGCTATAATAAAGACAGTATCAAGTGCGAAATGATAAATTTTCGCGGAAAGGACAGAGATATGAGCAGTTATACACAGATTAACGAGAAAATGGATGAGATGAGAGAGGAAATCATTGAGGCGATCCGGGAAAATGTGAAGATTGACAGTATCAAGGGAGAGCCGGAAGAGGGAGCTCCGTATGGAAAAGGACCGCGGGCAGCGCTTGATAATGCGCTGGATCTGGGGCAGAAGCTGGGATTTAAAACCGGCAACGTGGGAAACCGCGTGGGCTGGATTGAGTTCGGCGAGGGTGAGGAGATGGTCGGAATCCTCGGACATCTCGACGTGGTGCCGCTGGGCGAGGGGTGGAAATATCCGCCGTTTGGCGCTGAGATCCACGACGGAGTGATGTACGGCAGAGGCGTCCTTGACGATAAAGGACCGACCATCGGTGCGATTTTCGGCATGAAAGCAATCCGCGACCTCGGGCTTCCGATTGACCGCAGAATCCGTGTCATGTTCGGCACCGACGAGGAATGCGGCTCCTCCTGTGTGAAATACTATATCGAAAACGGCGGTGAGCTTCCGACAATCGGATTTACTCCGGACGCAGAATATCCGCTGATCTTCTGCGAGAAAGGTATGACAGGATTTGAGATCGTCAAAAAAATCGAGGATCAGGGAAATATTAAAGTTGTAAGCTTATACGGCGGCACTGCAGCAAATGTAGTAACCCCCAAATGTACACTCGTAGTTGAGGGGGAGATGGATATCCCGGAGACAGAAGGAATTACTGTCACAAAAGAAGGCGGCAGAACAACGATCGAAGCCATGGGCGTCGGCGCGCACGGCAGCACTCCGCACCTCGGAGTAAACGCTGCGATCAAACTTTTCACCGCACTTAAGGATATTTCCTTCGGCGGCGACTTCCAAAAGGTAATTAACTTCCTGCTCGAGAAGCTTGGAACAGAGACTGACGGAAAAGCCCTCAATATTTTCTATCAGGACGAGGAGACCGGAGAGACGACTGTAAACCTCGGTGTTCTCAAGTATGAAAACGGTACTTTCTCCTGCACACTCGACATCCGCTACCCGAAGAATGCGGATGCTCCGACTGTAGTAAAGAACGTGACTGCAGCGGCGGCGGCATATGATCTGGAAACAGTACCGGGCGAATCTGTTCCTGTGCTTTATGTTTCCAAAGAATCTGAGCTTGTGCAGAAGCTTATGAAGGTCTATCAGGCACAGACCGGCAGAGACGATAAGCCAATGGCAATCGGCGGCGGTACCTATGCCAAAGCGTTCAAAAACATGGTGGCGTTCGGACCGATCTTCCCGGGACAGCCTGACGGCATCCATCAGCCGAACGAGTGCGTGGCAGTCGATGATCTGATGGAATCCTTAAAGGTATGCGCAGCGGCAATGTATGAGCTGGCAGTGAAATAAAGCAGATTTCAAAAGCGTGCAGGCATTTTATGCCATGCACGCTTTTGAAATGTACAAATCTCTTACACATCCCGGGCAAGTCTCATAAAATCTCTCAGAACCGGATTTTCCTGGAGTGACTTATAATAAATTCCCATTGACAGCGGCCCGGCGTCCGCAATCGGTATCTTTACAAGCGGCACATCCGGGGGGATAAAAAGCTCCGGAAGCACAGACGCTCCGAATCCTGCGGCGACAAGAACGAGAACAGTTTCCGGGGATTCACAGAAATACAGATCTGACGGCAGACGTCCTGCCGCAAGCGACCGCTGATATGTCATAACACCCGGCGGTGCCTGAAACGGCGCATGAAACACAAGCCTGTCTTTCCCAAAATCAGCAGCCGTCATCTGAGAAAGCTCAGCAAGCGGGCTGTCCTTAGTACAGACACAGCAAAGCGGAATCTGCTTCAGCTCCCGAAAAAATGAAGAACTCTTCCTTATATCCGTCTCATGAAAGCCGATTACCACATCCACGCTCTCTTCCTCAAGCATTCTGATCAGATGCTGAAACGGCGCAACCTGGAAATTCGGATAAAGCTGCGGATAAAGCCCCCTGAGCTTTCGGAAAATATCGGGAAAAGAGAAAAGCTGTGCATAGCTGGGACACCCGACCGAAAAGCGCAGTACCTCCTGAAACGACGGATCTGCGAAGCGCGCTACTGCGCGTGCTGAGATCTCAAGCATACTTCTGGCATCATTTAAAAATATAAATCCCGCGTGTGTCAGCTCAACCGTCCGGGTTGTCCTCCGGAAAAGCTTTGTATTGAGCTCGGATTCCAGAGAGCGGATCTGATGCGTGACTGCCGGCTGGGTGATGTGAAGCTGTTCCGCCGCACGCGCGAAATTCAGCGTCTCCGCTACGGTGAGAAAGCATGTAAGCTGAATGGTATTCAAAGGACAAATCCTCCTTTCCGGAAATCATTAATAAAAGATATTTATTGATAATAACATTTTTGAAATTCACATGCAAGTGAATCTGAGTATAATAATCCATGAAGGCAGAAAGTTAGAGAACAAACAGTTCATGGCTGAAAAGTAGAAAAGGGGAGTGACATCATGAACAGAGACGAGATCACCTGGCTGATAAAGGAAGTACATATTTCCATGGAGCAGTACGGCAGGGCAGCCATGAAAACACAGGAAATCACCTTTGCGGAGGCGAGCGTGCTCCTCTGTCTTCTGGAGCACAGCACGGACAACTTCTGCTCCCGTGACATTTACGGAGTATTCGGAGTGTCCAAGGCAACCGTATCGGCAGTCCTGAAAAATCTCAGGAAAAAGGGCTATCTGGAAATGACGGCGCTGCCTGAGGATGAGCGCAGAAAGCGGATCATTCTGACGGATAAAGCGTACCGGGCAAGAGAGCAGATCCAGGCATCCCTGGAGCACAGAAGAGCGCTCATGTGCAGGGGAATCCCGGAGGAAAAGCTCGCCGTTACAAAAGAATGCCTGAAAAAAATGTTAAGCAATCTGAAACAGGAGGAATGAGACATGCTGAAAACACTATGCAGCCAGATCAGACAGTATAAAAAAGTATCGCTGCTCACCCCGCTCTTTACCGCACTGGAGGTGCTGATGGAGATCCTGATTCCATTTGTAATCTCCGCGCTCATAGACAAGGGTATTGAAGCGGGAGATATCGGGCAGATCTATCTCTACGGCGGGCTTATGGTCGTACTTGCGTTTTTGAGCCTGCTGTCCGGAATCCTTGCGGGAAGGTATGCCGCAGCGGCGTCCGCAGGCTTTGCTTGCAATCTGAGAGACGGGATGTATGAGAACATCCAGACCTTTTCCTTTTCCAACATTGACAAATTCAGTACCGCGGGACTGGTCACCCGTATGACCACGGATGTGACAAACCTGCAGAACGCCTATCAGATGTGTCTGCGCATCGCGGTGCGTGCGCCTTTGATGTTCCTGTGCAGTATGGGCATGTGCCTGTTTATCAGTGCCCGGCTGAGTATGATCTTCCTGATCGCGATCGTATTTCTCGGTGCAGCGCTCTTCCTGATCATGAGCACAACTACAAAAATCTTCAACTATGTATTCCGCAAATACGATGACTTAAATGCCAGCGTCCAGGAAAATGTCTCCGCGATCCGCGTGGTAAAGGCGTTTGTCCGGGAGCAGCATGAAAATGAGAAGTTCACAAAGGCGGCGGAAAACCTCTACAGACTGTTTGTAAAGGCAGAGAGCCGTCTGGCATTCAATAACCCGCTGATGATGCTTGTTATTTACGGCTGCATCATTGCACTGTCGTGGTTCGGCGCGCATTACATAGTGGCGGGAGATCTGACGACAGGACAGCTTACCTCGATGTTCAGCTACGTCATGAGCATGATGATGTCTCTGATGATGCTCTCCATGGTATTTGTCATGCTTACGATGAGTGTGGCGAGCGGACGGCGTATCGCTGAGGTATTAAATGAGAAGGCAGACCTGACGAATCCGGAGAGCCCGATTACAGAAATCCCGGATGGAAGCATCGACTTTGATCATGTAAGTTTCTCGTATAAACACGGCGGAAGCGGCGAGGAGACGCTGCACGATATTGACCTGCATATTCATGCCGGGGAGACAATCGGCATTATCGGCGGAACGGGCTGCGGAAAATCCAGCCTCGTAAATCTGATCAGCCGCCTCTACGACGTCACAGACGGAGCAGTCCGTGTGGGAGGAAAAGACGTGCGCAGCTATGATATGGAAACGCTGAGAAATCAGGTCGCAGTCGTGCTTCAGAAAAATGTGCTTTTCTCGGGAACAATCCTGGATAACCTGCGCTGGGGCAAAGAGGATGCGACAGAGGAAGAATGCATGGAAGTCTGCCGCCAGGCATGCGCAGATGAATTTATAGAACGTTTTCCGCAGAAATATAATACCTGGATTGAGCAGGGCGGAAGCAACGTCTCCGGCGGTCAGAAGCAGAGACTGTGCATCGCCAGGGCTCTTCTGAAAAAACCGAAGATCCTGATCCTGGACGATTCCACAAGCGCAGTCGATACTGCGACGGATGCGAAGATCCGCAAGGCATTCGCGCAGAAAATCCCGGGCACGACGAAGCTGATTATCGCACAGAGAATCTCAAGCGTCCAGGATGCGGACAGAATCCTTGTGCTCGAGGATGGACATATCGACGGATTTGACACACATGAGAACCTTTTGAAGACGAATGATATTTACAGAGAAATCTATGAGACGCAGAGCAAGGGCGGCGGTGACTTTGACCAGCCCGCTGCGCAGGCGTAAGGAGGGTGAGAACATGAACGAAAGACAGAAGAAAAATTCCCTTCGGACAGAGGACATGAAGAACATGTTCCCGCTGCTGAAACGGATTTTGGGAGAAATGCTGAAATATTATAAATTTCCGCTCTTTATAGTACTGGTCGGAATCCTGGGATCTGCGCTGTGTACCCTAAGAGGAACGCTGTTTTCACAGACCCTGATTGATGATTATATCGCACCGCTTGCCAAGGCGCAGTCTCCGGACTTCTCCGGACTTGCATCGGCGCTTTTATCGCTGGCGGGAACGTACGCGATCGGAATTGTCTGTGCCTACGGCTATAACCGCATTATGGTAAATGTCAGCCAGGGCACAATGAAGCGCTTCCGTGTGGAACTCTTCACGCATATGGAATCCCTGCCGATCAAATATTTCGATACACACGCACACGGCGATATTATGTCTGTGTACACAAACGATGTCGATACGCTGCGCCAGCTTATCAGCCAGAGTATTCCGCAGATTGTCAATTCCACGGTTACGCTTCTGACAACATTTGTGAGCATGATTGTGCTGGATATTCCTCTGACGCTGCTGTCGGTAGCCATGGTATGTATTATGCTGTTTGTGGCGGGAAAGCTGAGCAGCAAGTCGGGGATGTATTTCGGAATCCAGCAGAGAGCGCTCGGTAAAGTAAACGGTTACATCGAGGAGATGATGGAGGGGCAGAAGGTCGTAAAAGTATTCTGCCATGAAGAAAAAAGCCTGGAAGATTTCCGGAAAATTAATGAGGAGCTCAGAAACAGCGCTGACAATGCCAATAAATTTGCAAATATTCTGATGCCGGTCAACGCCAACATCGGCAATATCAGCTACGTGCTCTGCGCAGTTGTCGGAGCATTGATCTCACTTAGCGGACACTGGGGACTGACGCTTGGAACTCTGGTCGCATTTCTCTCGCTCAACAAGGGATTTAACCAGCCGATCACGCAGATCAGCCAGCAGCTTAACAGTATCGTCATGGCAATGGCAGGCGCGGAGCGTATCTTCCAGATGCTTGATGAGAAGCCCGAGGAGGACAACGGCTATGTGGAGCTCGTAAACGCAAAAGAGCTGCCGGACGGATCGCTCACGGAGACAAAGGAACGCACCGGCATCTGGGCATGGAAGCATCCGCATAAAGCGGACCGAACCGTCACCTACACCCGCCTGGAGGGCGATGTGACGTTTAATGACGTGGATTTCGGTTATAATGACGATAAGATTGTACTGCACAATATAAAACTGTATGCGACGCCGGGACAGAAGATTGCGTTCGTCGGCAGCACCGGAGCAGGCAAGACGACCATTACGAACCTGATCAATCGCTTTTATGGTATCCAGGACGGAAAGATCCGCTACGACAATATCAATATCAACAAGATTAAGAAGGCGGATCTGCGCCGTTCACTCGGCATGGTGCTTCAGGATACACATCTGTTCACCGGAACTGTCATGGACAACATCCGATACGGAAGGCTGGATGCTACGGATGACGAATGCATAGCGGCAGCAAAACTTGCAAACGCACACGGATTTATCCGCAGGCTGCCGGACGGCTATGACACAATGCTGACAAACGACGGTGCGAATTTAAGCCAGGGACAGCGCCAGCTGCTTGCTATTGCCCGCGCTGCAGTAGCCGACCCGCCGGTGCTGATTCTCGATGAGGCAACTTCTTCGATTGATACGAGAACGGAGGCGCTCGTGCAGGAGGGTATGGACAGGCTGATGAAGGGCAGGACAACGTTTGTAATCGCACACCGCCTTTCCACGGTTCAGAACTCGGACTGCATTATGGTTCTCGAACAGGGCAGGATCATCGAGCGGGGCACGCACGAGGAGCTCCTTGAGGAAAAGGGCAAGTATTATCAGCTCTATACCGGAAACGCACTCGGCGCCTAGGTGTTGTAATACCACAGACTCTGTGATACAATCCTTAGAAGCAGAAACAACAAGGAGGAAACTAGAGTATGCTGCAGATTCAGAACATATATAAGGAGTATATCACCGGGGATCTGCGTCAGACAGCGTTAAAGGGCGTCAGCCTGAACCTGCGCGACAATGAATTTGTCGCTATCCTCGGACCAAGCGGTTCCGGCAAGACGACGCTTCTGAACATCATCGGCGGGCTTGACCGTTATGATTCCGGGGATCTGATTATCAACGGAATATCTACAAAGAAGTATAAGGACAGGGACTGGGACTCCTACAGAAACCATACCATCGGCTTTGTATTTCAGAGCTACAATCTGATACCGCATCAGAGCGTGCTTGCAAATGTTGAGCTGGCACTCACAATCTCGGGAATCTCCCGAAGCGAGCGCAGAACCCGTGCAAGGGAGGCTCTCGTGAAAGTTGGATTGGAGAAGCATATGAACAAGCGTCCGAATCAGCTGTCCGGAGGACAGATGCAGAGAGTTGCGATAGCCAGGGCGCTGATCAACAACCCGGATATTCTGCTCGCGGATGAGCCGCCCGGAGCACTTGCGACCG
>CALWSC010000004.1 GCA_944384105.1 uncultured Lachnospiraceae bacterium
ATGGCTCCCGAATCCTGAAAGATCATGGAAATATCCGTCCCTCGCAAATCTTTCCACTGTTTCTGATCCAGAGACAGTAAAGAAGTCCCACGAAAAAAAATCTCTCCCTGTTCCACTTTCCCTTTACCGGGAAGAAGTCCCAGAATCGCCCGGAGAACGGTTGTTTTTCCGCTGCCGCTTTCTCCCACAAGAGCGATAATCTCACCTGACTGCAGCGTAAGATTGAAATCTTTTACAGAGGCTTCCGCATCTTTTCCGTAATTCACCGTAATATCCTTAATATTTAACAGATCCATTCGCCTTACTCCTCCTCTTTCGGGTCCAAAACATCCCGCAGGCTGTCCCCCAGTAAATTAAAGACCATAACAACAATTAAAATGGCAAGTCCCGGAAAGATCATAATCCATGGAGCATTCTGCATATAGGAACGTCCTTCACTTAACATCAATCCCCATTCCGGAACAGGCGGTCTTGCACCAAATCCAAGAAAAGACAGCCCTGCCAATTCCAGCATGGTCCCTCCAATATCTGTTGAGGCAGTGATCACGAGAGTGGGGAGAACACTCGGCATCATATAGCGTATCAAAATATGCCTTGTTTTAGATCCCGTTACCTTTGCCGCTTCTACATAGTCCTCATATTTTATCTTCAGCACCAGGCTCCTGGCCATACGGGCATATTTTGGCCAGCTCACAAGACCTACTGCGATAACCGCATTGGTAATACTTGGTCCAAGGATCCCGGCTACCGCTAGCGCCAGCACCATTCCCGGAAATGCTACCATCATATCTGCAATCCGCATGATCACCGCATCCAGCCAGCCTCCGAAATATCCGGCAACAATACCGATCGCACTGCCGATCAGGAAAATGCTTCCCACCAGAGCAAAGGTTGCAGGAAGAGATGCCCGGGTTCCGTAGATCACTCTGGAAAACAAATCCCGCCCCAGCTTGTCTGTTCCAAACAGATGTCCATTTCCGGGTGCTTTTAAAGCCTCTGTAAGTATTGCTTCTCCGGGATCATGCGTAGCGATCTGAGGGGCAAACACAGCGGTCAGTATAATTCCAAAGGCCAGGATAAGATATACTGTAAACTTTTTGTTTTTCAAAAATATGTTTTGTTTTTTCTTCATGTTTACCTCATCTTCCTTCTGATACGCGGATCAAGGAACTCATACGAAATATCCACAATCAGATTGATCACCATATAAATCAGCGCGATCCAAAGGACAAACCCCTGTATCAACGGATAGTCCAATGCTGTAATCGCAGTAACCGCCAAATTTCCAATCCCCTGATATCCGAAAATCACTTCAACAACCGCTGTCCCGCCCAGCAGGGACCCCAGAGAGAGCCCCAGCATTGTCACCAGGGGCAGAAGTGCATTCGGAAATACATGACGCCACAAGATTACACTTTCGCTGATCCCTCTGGCCCTGGCTCCGGTAACATAATCCTGATTCAGCTCCTCCAAAACTGCCGTACGCACCTGCCTTGTATATTTTGCGGCCATGGCGAACGCAAGAGTCAGTGCAGGCAGGATCATCTGTTGAAAGCCTGCTTCTTTGGAAACGGTAGGCACAAGCCGCAGTTTCAGGGCAACGATGTAAAGAAGCAGCAGTCCCACCCAGAAATTCGGCATGGAAATACCAAAAAAACTAATCCCTCTCACAATATAATCCACTGGTCTTTCCTTATAAACAGCTGACAATACTCCAAAAGGTACAGAAATAGCCAGCATGATCACCAAAGACAATACAGCCAACTGTATGGTAGGCATAAGGCGGGACAAGAGCAGCTCAGATACCGGCTTATGCATGGAAAAGGAATTCCCGAAGTTACCGTGCAGGCAATTCCAAAGCCAGGTACCATATTGTTCTATGAAAATACGGTTCAATCCCAGTTCTTCTCTTGTCTCATTGATCACTTCTTCCGAAGGCATCATTCCTGTACTGGCGTACATAGATGTAACAGGATCTCCCGGTGCAAGAAAGATCAACAAAAAAGAAAGAAAGCTGATCCCGATCAGAATGATCAGAATCTGCAGAAATCTTTTCCAAAGTTTATCTGTGTTCATTTTTTCTCCTCATTCCAATTATTCCGCTGGTTTGATATCTGTTGTCAGCCAATAATAATCAAACGCCGGGATTTCTGCGCCTGATACTTTTGCCTTGTTGCTGATCATCGTTGAATTATAATATCCATGTACCAAAACTGCACAATCATCGATCAGCACCTGTTCCATTTGAACAACAAGATCTTTTCTCTCTTCTTCATCCAGCGATGCCTTAAACTGCTCATACAGTTTATTATATTCTTCATTATCATATCTGCAATAATTGGTGGCATCTGTATTGTCTTCCGTAAAAAAGTTTTCGCCGCTGTCTCCGTACCAGTTCAGCAGAAAAGCTTCCGGATCCCCTGTACCTACTGTGATCCAATTAGAATTGGACAGATCATAATCTCCTTCCTGCATTTCCATCCATAAGGTGTCACTGTCCAATACATTCACATTACAACCGATGCCCACTGCCGCCAGCTGTGACTGAATCCCTTCTGCGAAATCACTCAGACAACGATTCTTATAGGTATCAAATTCCAGAACGATATTTTCACCGTTTAATTCCCGGATACCGTCTCCATCTTTATCAATGATTCCATTTTCATCCAGAAGCCGGATCGCTGCTTCCTGATCATAGCCATAGGGATTAACCAGTTTTTCGCTGTCGTATGCCAAAGTGTCCGGAAGAATTCCCGGCCCATAATTATACATACCGCCCACAGTCACATCACAAAGGGTCTGACCGTCTATTGCCATAAAGACAGCCTGACGCAGGACATCATTTCCCAAAATTCCGGCAAAATTAACTAATGCAAATCCAACACGGACACCGCTTTTTTTAGAAACATAAAAAGCATCATCACTCTCCAGTTTTTGCAAATCACTGATTGTAGTAATATTTTCTGTCAGTTCAATATCTCCGCTTTCGATTGCCATTGCTTTTGTGGTGTCATCCTCAATGAACATCATCGTCACACTGTCGTATGGAACTTCTCCGTTCCAGTAATTCTCATTTTTTACAAGTTCTCCGCTTTTACTGAGCTCATCGAAGGAATCTAAGACATAAGGGCCCGTACCGATCACAGATGTAGTGTATCCTCCCGGATGCTCCGCATCTGTAAGATCCCCCTCAACATCAATGATAGTATAGAACGGAAAGCACAGAGGTCCTCTCAGATCCGCATAAGCAGTGTTGGTCATAACGGTGACTGTATTAGCCTCCTGGTCCGCCTCAATGCTTGCCATATCCACATACTGCCGGGGTGTCGAACTATATTCTGTACTGTTGCATACCTCAAACAAACGATTCAGAGAATCTGCTACAGCCTGGGCATCACAAGGTTTTCCATTGGAAAACTTCACTCCGTCCCTGATATGAAAAGTCCAGGTTTTGTGATCCTCTGAAACCTCATAGGAATCGGACAGCCAGGGGCTGATGGTAGAATCATCATTAAAACGAAACAGGGTTTCTGTTATCCCCCATCTCATCCCCTGCCAGGAAGCATTCTGATATGCGGCAGGATCAAAAGAAGTTGAATACACATAACATCCAAAATTCAAATGAGACTCTCCCGATGCGTTTGCACTTCCTGCGTTATCTCCGGCAGATCCGCATCCGCTGAGCATCCCCAGTGCGATTGCCAATCCTGTTGCTATTGATACTATTTTTTTCCTCATCGTTCTTCTCTCCTTACCTTTTTATATATTCAAGCTGTCTTAAAGCATTTTCCCAGGAACCACAGACATTCTGCAATCTTCTCCTTACTTCAGGATCTATATCCCTTCTCTCCGGCAGCCTTCCTTCTTTTTCTTTCCATTCCCATAGCGCCCTGATATCTTTTTGATACTGTATATCTTTCGTCAATATCTGGTAATAACATTCCTTTAACACTCGTCTGTGTTTCTTTTCACCTTTCTTTCTCTGTTCCTCTGTCTTCATAGAGAAAGATCTTTTCTTTTCTATAGGTTCCAAACCAATCTGAAACAATACATTTCTATAACTTCCACATTTGGACACCAGATTCTGCAGCAAAACTGTCGGAACTTCCTCTTTCAGCGGAGGTCTTCCAATCTCCCATGCCAAATTTAAAAGCGACTGTAACTGCTCTTTTTCCGCTGCATCCAGATTATGCACTGCGTAAACTCCTCTCTTACGAAAAAATTTCCTGTCAATCCCAGCCTCTCTTACAAAATCAGACCAGCTGATCCCTCTCTTTTCCAGAGCCGCAAGAATCTGCGGCATTTCTTTCGGATGAGGTATCCGGCACAGCTCTGCTGCCTTATCCTGGATCATCTGAAGAAATCGGTAATATTCTTCTTTCTCTTTTTCAAACTGTTGCAGAGATTTTCCTCCTTTTCCTGCAGCCTTGCTCAGTCCTGCTGCTTTTAACGCATATGGCCACCGCTCAAACCTGGCTTTTATATATTCTCTCCATACCCAAAATATTTCTTTCTGTGCAGGAGAATGTCCCAGTTCATCTGCCTTCTTTTTCAAGACAGAAAGAAGCAATTCATCTGACAAGGATCGATAAAATGCTTTTCCGGTATCTGTGTGGATTGAATAGTTTATATATATTTCTGCATTGAAATCTCCCATACCTTCTTCCAAATCAGCAGTTCTTTCAGCCTGATCCAGAAGGTTGTTTAATAGTTCTTTTTTTCGTTCTTTATTTAGGAGCATATCCTTTCCCTCTTCCATTATTTTCCATACCATTCCATAAAAAAAGCCATGGCGATATCGCCACAGCCGTTTTTCTGTGTCACGCTTAAAGCATTCTTTTGTAGGTCTTCTGACTCATGCTTCTAAAGAATATTTCTTTGCACCTATATCCCAGCCTTCTCAGGTTTCCCCAATGACCGATTTTCATCTTTTGGATACAGATTCAGCATATACAGCGGCGGTACCGTAGAGGATTCTCACCTCTTTCCCTTGTTCATCTGTCCAGCTTTTACCACTAAACAGCCACAAAAGATATGTAAAATAAAAAGTCTGCTCTTTTAAGAACAGACTCTTCTTCATCTTTTTCCATATAAATAAAGTACGATTCTCAAAAGAATATCTAATTGCTTAAATACGACTCTTGTTGACTTCTGCTCTGCAGTCACAACATATTGTGCCGGATTCTCACCGAACTTATATTTAAGAGTACTGTTAAAAACATTCCTCATCGCACTTTTCCTTAATATTCTATATTATATTGGTTTTATTGTCAAGAACTTTTGTATATCTTGAACGCTCATATCCATAACCGGATACAGCGATATATATTTATTTGTGTCATTATCGATGAGGAATCCCCAATTTTCCGGATAGTGGTCTGTATTTCCCGTGAGATAATCCAGTATATTCATACCATAATATGTGTCCGGATCAAGTGTCTTACATACTTCAATTGTATTCATCTCATAATTACATGCATAGACATCAAAGGCCATTTTGGAAACCATCGATTATGATGCAATTCAGCGTAATTATATTATCATTTGTTTCATCTGTATATCCTGTTTACCAAACTCGTCTGCAACAAAATTCAGTATGAGCGAAAATGTGAACCCATTATCCGCCTGTATATCATTTCTTAAGTCATTATCTTTTGAAAACAGAAATGCCTGACCTTGTAAAGCGAATATGAGGTTCCGCAGAATCTTTCAAAACTTTGCAACGCAGAAAACCACGCAGACTTTCCGGTCTGCGTGGTACTCTATTTGCTGTAAAATTCAATATACAATCTGCATTACATATTCATCTGCTTAGCAACTTCAGCGGCAAAGTCCTCTTCCTTCTTCTCGATACCCTCTCCGGTCTCGAAGCGAACGAAAGATTTGATGGTAACTTTTGCGTTGTTTGCCTTAGCAACTTCCTCAACGTATTTGCCTACAGACTGCTTTCCGTCCTCAGCCTTTACATATACCTGATCTAACAGGCAGATCTCTTTGAGCTCTTTGTTGATACGTCCCATTACCATACCGTTGATGATCTTGTCATTTGCATCCGGCTTCTCGTTCTTAGCCTGTACAGTCAGGATCTCTTTCTCGTGCTCGATATAGTCAGCAGATACCTCGTCTCTGCTGGTGTATAACGGCTTTAATGCTGCCACCTGCATAGCTACGTTCTTAGCCATCTCTGCGATTGCATCATTTACTACGTCTGTCTCAACATCTACCAGAACGCCGATCTTTCCGCCCATGTGTGTATAGGTAGCAACGAATCCGTTCGCTTCCTCTACCTGCTGGAATCTTCTGATCTTCATGTTCTCGCCGATAACTGCGATCTGTCCTGCAAGCGCCTCGCCTACAGTCTTGGAAGTATCGAACTTCCATGTCTCGTTTAAGAATGCCTCTGCATCTGCAGCGGTTGTATCCAGAGCCTGCTCAGCAACCTGCGCAACATATCCCTGGAACTTGTCGTTCTTTGCAACGAAGTCTGTCTCAGCGTTAACCTCAACAGCTACTGCTTTCTTTCCGTCCTCGGAAACCTTCAGCATTACGATACCCTCAGCTGCAATTCTTCCAGCCTTCTTCTGCGCGGTAGCAAGACCTTTCTCTCTTAAGAACTCCATAGCCTTGTCCATATCACCCTCTGTAGCTGTCAGAGCCTTTTTGCAGTCCATCATGCCGGCGCCGCTGATCTCTCTTAACTCTTTTACCATTGCTGCTGTAATAGCCATTGTGTATTCCTCCTAAAATAATTCTGCGTTTTTCAGGCAATGCCAGCCGGCAAGGTACCGACCGGCATCGAATATCTCAAATTACTCTTCTGCTGCCTCTTTCTCAGCCGCCTCAACGAACTCAACGTCAGAAGCCTCGCCCTGGTTAGCCTCGATTACAGCGTCAGCCATCTTGGCAACGATTAATTTGACTGCACGGATTGCATCGTCATTTCCCGGGATTACATAATCCAGCTCTTCCGGATCACAGTTGGTATCGCAGATACCAATCAGCGGAATACCTAATGCATGAGCCTCCTGAACGCAGATTCTCTCCTTCTTCGGGTCTACTACGAAGATTGCGTCCGGGATCTTCTTCATATCCTTGATACCGCCAAGGTTCTTCTGAAGCTTAGCAAGCTCTTTCTTTAACTCAATAACTTCTTTCTTCGGAAGCACATCGAAGGTACCGTCTTCCTGCATGGTCTCGATCTCTTTTAATCTTGCAATTCTGCTCTGGATGGTCTTGAAGTTTGTCAGCATACCGCCTAACCATCTCTCGTTTACATAGAACATTCCGCAGCGCTCTGCCTCTGTCTGGATTGCATCCTGAGCCTGCTTTTTTGTTCCTACAAACAGGATTGTACCGCCGTCAGCAGCGATGTCGGAAACTGCTTTGTATGCATCGTCTACCATTCCTACAGACTTCTGTAAGTCGATGATGTAGATACCGTTACGCTCTGTGTAGATGTACGGAGCCATCTTCGGGTTCCATCTTCTTGTCTGATGTCCGAAATGAACACCTGCTTCCAAAAGTTGCTTCATTGAAATTACGCTCATTGTTTTATCTCCTTTTCGGCTAATTTCTTCCATATGCTTTCGTCCTCAGAACCCGCCGCATGGCAGGCACCGTCCTCGGAATCCACATATGTGCTTTTTGCGACTTGAAGATTATAGCATAGAAAATGTACGGATTCAAGCCTTTTTTCTCAAAAAAAGATACCAAAACGCTGCAGCGCACACAACCGCTTCCAGGACAAATACCACAAGACTTCCCTGCGGCAGTATCCCTGAGACTGCTATGAAAAGCTGTCCGCCGAATGCAGACCAGGCATTGCTTGCCATGTGCGCGGCAATCGGAGCCAGAATCGTATGCGTCTTTTCATAGAGAGCCGCCAGCACAAGCCCCATCAGAAAAGCGTAGATAAACTGCACCATATTTCCGTGATATGCTCCGAATAAAAATGCAGACAGCAGGATACCTGCACGGGCTCCCCAGCCCTCCTTCAGACGTTTCTGCACCAGACCGCGGAAGATCAGCTCTTCCGCCACCGGCGCCAGCAGCACGGGAACCGCAATGGTCTGCCATAAAGGCTGGTCGGAAAATACCGTCTCCTGCACCTGCTGGTATCCTGTAAAAACATCCCCGATATGGCTGAGCGAAATCAAAATATTCAATCCATGTCCGACCGGCACCGCTAACGCGGCTGCTGCGAGCAGAGTCAAAACATTCCTCTGCCTTTTCTCCGCCTTACCCTTTTTGCCGTCAGCGCGAAACAGCAGATACGCCGGTATCATCACGCAGACAGAAGTAATGCCGGTCAGCAGCAGGCTTCCCTTCGCCACATGGTATAGAATCTCATCTGAAGCCGCCCCCTCCAACCGTATCGTATACCACAGCGTTAGAAGGTATGCTCCCGCCACAGCGACGACGCTGGAAATCAGATAATGCATTCCTATCGGGTACAGCGCTCTCCAGAGCTGTCTGCCTTTTGAAATTTTGCTGTTTCTTCCCATACTCTTTTCCCTTTCAGGTCTGTCTTTCTTCGCTCTGCCATGCTGCCGGGGCGTACATTTGGGGGGCGGCTCATCGTCGTCATCCGGGCCGGCCAGAATGCCGAGGTCTTCTACTGTTTCAGCAATATATACGGCTCCCGCTTTTTCGAGTTCCTCTCTTCCTCCGTAACCGTATGCAGCTCCCACACACTGCAGTCCGCATTTCTTTGCGCCCTCAACATCATGCCGCCGGTCTCCCACCATCAGGACACACTCCCGCCTGTTCTCACAGCCAAGTCTGTGCAGAGCCTCCTCAATTACCTCTGCCTTATCAGAGCGCGTGCCATCCATCTCACTTCCGACTACCACGGTAAAATATTTCCGCAGATGGAAATTCTTCAGAATCTCCTCCACAAACACCGTAGGCTTTGAGGACGCCACGCCGAGGATTCTGCCGCTTCCCTTCAGCACCCCGAGGAGCTCGTCCACACGGTCGTACGGGCGGTTCTCGTAGATTCCAATTGTCGTATACCGTTCACGATAATACTCTACAGCCTGCTTGGCCTGTTCTCTGGTAAAATCCGCATACTCCATAAACTGCTCCATCAGCGGCGGTCCCACAAAACACTGAAGCTTTGCAGGATCACTTACCCGGATGCCGAAATGCGAGAGTGCGTACTGTACACATTTTGTAATGCCCTCCGCGGAATCCGTCAGGGTGCCGTCCAGGTCGAATAAAATTACGTCTGACATATAATTATCCCTCTGTGTTCTGTGCAAAATAGCTGTCAATGCCGTCAGCAATTCCCCGCGCCATCTTATTCTGGTAATCTTCTGACGCCATCCGCATGTCCTCCTCCGGGTTCGTCATAAATCCCATCTCCACGATTGTGACCGGAATCGTGCTCCAGTTAATGCCGCTCATACTATCCGTCTGCTGCACTCCCAGATTCTTTGCCCCGGTAGCTGCGCAGAAGCTGTCCACTACTGCCTGGGACAGACTCTGGCATTTTGCGGCAATCGCCCCCACATAGGGATTGTCCAGAGACGGAGCCATCGTAAGCGCCCCCTGCACCGAGGAGTCGTCAACGCCGTTTGCATGAATGCGCACGAGAATGTCAGCTCCCTGTCCTGCTGCCGCCTGCGCGCGATCCGCGTTGCTTATATCCACATCGTTCGTCTCACGGATCATATATACCTGGTATCCGCGGTTTTGCAGCTCCGCTTTCAGCTTCATGGAAACTTCCAGCGTCAGCTCATATTCCTTCAGGCCGGAGGCAGATCCGCTTGTTCCCGATGCCACCTTTGCCTTCATCTGGTCGGAGCCGGGTCCCACAGGCTCCGGATCGCTGTTTCCATGCGCCTGATGTCCGGCGTCTATGGCAATCAGCCTGCCTCCCGGCGTCGGCGTGATATTTGTCGCCTCGATCTCTTCTTCCTCCGGCAGCGGCGTATTCGTAATGCTGTATAAATCGGAAGCCGGAAGGATAAAATATTCTCCGCCTTCCTCCGGGCTTCCTGCCGTCTCTGCTGTTTTCAGCAGCTCATAGAATGCCTGACTGTCCGCATCGTTCCCCTTCAAATGCACAAGCGCTGCGGCGACTGCCTCCTTTCCATACTGCTGAACAATCTGATCTTCCCCGCGGAAACGGATGGTCTGCCATATTACATCCACATCGTTGTCCTGAAACGCCTCTTCCATCTGTGTCAGCAGCTCTGCGCGTACATCCCGTACAGGCTCAGGCGTTGGAGTGCTCTCGGGAACAGGCTCTGCGGTCGGAACGGGCGTACTCTGCGCCAGAGCTTTCTGCTCGTCTGCCTTCTGCAGTACCTTTCCAAGCTGTATGACTCCAAATACAGCGAGTGCAATGCATGCCGCGGTCATAAGCAGCACCAGTGCGTTCACTTTCCATTTGGATGGTTTCTTCATGTATCTATCCTCCTGTGGTTCGAGGACAGCCGCATGGCGGTCTGTCCCCTATACTTTTGTCCAGTATACCACACTTGGATTTTTCTGTGAACTGTAATCTTACCGGGCTGTGCGCAGAATACGCCGCAACGCTTCCGGATAGAGCCGTACTGTGCGGCGAAAAGCCCCGATAGAATCATCATTTTCCATGTTCTGCTCTTCTTTGGCAGTACTTCTGAAAATTTCCCACGGCTCCATCCGGGAGACATTGCCCGCAGCATCCCTGACAGAAAGTGTAATCTCATTTCTGCCCTCAGCAAGCTCCTCCTCAGGAATTCTTAAAATTGCACCGTCCATCTCGTAGGCTGCCTCCTGTCCGTTCACTGTGCAGGAAACGACTGCGATCTCATCCACATTTTCGAGATATACTTCCGGGACATACCGTTCACGGGCTGATATTTCGGATTTTTCCTCGTTATAGATGAACTTCGTGCCCTGCCGGTTGACGGAAAAAACCATCTTTTCACTCACAGAGTTGCCGCTTTCATCAATGCGTTCCACCTTCAGAGCATACTGTCCGTCCTCTGTGATCTCCGGAATCTGATAGCGCATGTAGTCTCCGGCGTCCTCCTGGATGCAGGAAAGCGGAACGGATGTGCCCTGCGGAGTCTGCAGTGTAATATTCACCAGGTTTTTTCCATGCTCTTCCTTAGCCACAGATACGGACGGCACAACTGCGGTTCGGTTTGCAGAGAAGCTGCGCAGATTCTGGATCAACAGGGGCGGCAGCGCCTCTTCGGGCTGCTCTGTCCGGGATTCATACGGTTCCGCAGCGGAAGTTTCTGTGACTTCCCGCTCTTTCGGGGATTCCCAGATGTATTCGAAAGCTTCTGACTCTGTCTGTTCGGGAGTTTCCTCTGAGAACTCCGTATGCTGCTCCGATTTTTGTATATGATCCGCGTAAATTTCCGTTTCAGGCGATTCATTTGGGGAATCTGCGGACATCTCAGAAGTCTCAATGGGATTTTGGGTGCTGTTCTGCTCTGCATTTGACGCTGTGTCAGCGGAATCGGAAGCCGTTTGTTCCGGGGATGACGGCATTGACGTGATATCGCCCTCCGACTGTTCCGTCAGGGAAATCTCTGTCTCCGGACAGACAATCGGATGTATAGCTGGTTTGAAAATAATAGATGGGGATGGCGCCGGAAGATTCTGCGATATGCTTCTATCCGGCAGATATGTCGTCTGATAATATGTTGTAAGATGAGATAGTGAAGTCTGACCGATATGCGGCTGTTTCGTCTGTTCCGGCAGCACTGCCTCCGGCGTTTCCGCCCTGATGCCGCCTTCTGTTTCCTCTGTCTCACACCTCTCCTTCGGTGATGTATCTGACTGTGTCCCTTCTTCCGGCATAACTGACTCTTCTTCCGCTTCCTGTAAATTCAGCCGCTCAAAAATGTCTGCTTCCTTCTCTTTTGCAGAAACTTCCTCTGGCGATTCAGCTTCCGGCTTTTCCTGCTCTGCAGATTCTTTCAGCCGTTCGCCTTCCGATTCCTTCTTCCCTTCAGGAACCTCTTCTGCCGCTTCGACTTCTTCATGTTCCTGGTCCGCAGATTCTTCCGGCTGTTCGCCTTCCGATTCCTTCTTCCCTTCAGGAACCTCTTCTGCTGCTTCGACTTCTTCATGTTCCTGGTCCGCAGATTCTTCCGGCTGTTCGTCTTCTGCTTTTTTCTCCGCTGTGGAATCTCCTTCCGCAAATTCTCCTTTCGGATCTGTTGTCTTTGCAGACTCTTTCTCTTGTTCGTCTGCCGCTTCTTTCTCCTCTTCGGAATTTTCTTCTGCAGCTTCCTCTTTCGGGTCTGCCTGCCGCACCGGTTCTCCCCTGGCATGCTTTCTTTCAGCTTCCTGCTGTAGCGACGGCTCAGCCTCTTTCCCGTTTTCTGTTTGCCGCCCATCACTCTCCAGTATCCCTGCGAGCACCGCCTGCCCCGGGCTTGCTGCGAGCAGGGCGGTGCAGATAAAGTAACTGATCATTCTCTTTTTCATTCGTTCATAACCTCCAATCGTTCCTTCAGCCTGAGAAAATTGATGTCTCCCTCCACATCCGCGGCAGCTTCTCCTGCGCGGCAGATCTCCTCGGCCTGTTCCACACTGC
>CALWSC010000005.1 GCA_944384105.1 uncultured Lachnospiraceae bacterium
ACGACTATCTGTGCCTCTTTTCCGGAAAGCAGCGCCTGTCCATGGAATTGCGCGCAGCAGTCTTTCCGCCGGAATACGCAATGCGCATACAGAAGCCGTCTGCCCTGGAAAATGCTCAGTCTTATCAGAAAAGCCTTTACCGTAATACCGGTGACAGCGGGGAAATCCGGCAGATCCGCGAGTACCGCGATGGAGACCAGGTGCGTTTTATTCACTGGAACCAGACCGCCCGCACAGGAACACTGTGGGTGAAGGAATTTGAGGAAGAGCAAAACGGGCGGGATCTGCTGTATCTGCAGCGGAGTCCGGGTCTGTCATCTGAAGCATATGACGCATACTGTACCCTGATTCTGGCGCTGATTCTGGGACTTTTGCAGGACGGCAGCTCAGTGCGTGTCCGATGGAGGGAAGCAGATCCTCCCCAGGTCCGAGAATTCTGCGTCACAGAGAAAGCACAGTGCACAGAGCTGCTGCTTTTGTTCTATCAGGCGGGTGATCCCGTGTCTGAGGACGTACCCTGCGATGCGGCGGAGGGGATGATGAGGCTTACGCCGGAGCTTGCGTGGTACCAGGGCAGCAGTCTGATCTGGCAATTTTCCGCTGAGCGGCTGAAAGAGGAGCTCTCACAGAGGATATTTATATTTGGATGAGGTGATGAAGGATGGAGAAATCCGGGAGGATCACACGGATCGTGCCGGAGACGGCGCTGCTGTTTGCAGGAATCTCCGGTATATTAATGATTTTCGGCGCAATTCCGCAGATCACATTTTCCAAAGCGGCCGTTTTTTTGGCAAACGCCGTTGTCTGTGCCGGAATGTGCGCGCTGTATTCTGTTCGCAGGAAATGGATTTTAAGGGGAGCCGCAGCGGTGCTGCTGCTGTCCGCTGCAGCTTTGGGTCTTTCGCAGGGCTCTGTTTCCGTACAGCTTTCTGCTCTGACGGGGAGTATACGCGGCGCTGCGGAAGCAGAGTGCACGGATGTGACGCTGGTGCTGCTTCTCATATCGTGTATGCTGTCTGCCTGTTTCTTTGTGCTGGAAATTGTCTGGGAACGCCATCTGCTGCCGTATGCGGCGGTCACGGCGTTTATGGCCGGCGCTCCGCTGTTCGGGATTCATCCGGGAATCCCCTGCGCGCTGCTTTGCTTGGCGTTTCAGATCCTGTTTTGGGTTATGCGCGCGCAGGCAGGACACAAAGCGCCGGTTTCCATGCAAAGCGGCATTTTTGTCAGCGCGCTGCTCGCGGTCTTTGTCTGCATTTCTGCATTTCTTACCTCTTTTTGGGGAGAAGAGCTCTCGGGAGCAGTCTATCTCGGGGAGGGCTTTCTCTCCCGCAGCGCACAGCATCTGACTGGGAGAGCGGAGGAACCCAGCGCAGACGGGCGCGTAAGCAGCGGTAATGTATACAGGACCGGAGACGTGCAGCTTGAGGTCACGGTATCGGAAAAGCCTTCGCAGACACTGTATCTGAAAGGGTTTGCCGGCGGCAGGTATATCGGCGGGGAATGGGAGGAGGCAAATGACGAGATTGTCTTTCGGCAGATGGCAAATGTGCTTGGATGGGAGCGGTGGGATTCCTGGATCCGCACGATTTACAACACACTGTATTTTATCATGAACCAGGCATCGGCAGAGGATGTTCCCGAGCCTCAGGAGATCACGCTGGTACACACGGACAATTCATACCGTACGCTGTACACGCCTTATTATGGCGGTCGGATGGAGCAGCGCGAGGAGGGCGGATATGGCTATCACTTTTTTGATATATCTCAGATGCATCTGGACTGGGAGTACGCCTCAGCGAACCATGCGATGATCAGCGGCTGGATGCGGCAGGTGCGGGATGCGTATCAGCAGGCAATCGGGGACTTCTATACCGAGGTGCCGGAGGAGATGCTGCCGAATCTTGTGCAGCTTTGCAGTGAGCATCCGGCGGGTTCTCAGGAAGAGGCGACGGCGTATATCCTCTCTGTGCTTCAGGAGAACGCCTCGTATACACTGACTCCGGGAAGGGCGCCACTCAACGGGGATGTCGTGGAATATTTTTTGTTTGAAAATCACGAGGGATACTGCGTGCACTTTGCATCCGCAGCGGCGCTGATGTACCGCCTGTGGGGAATTCCGGCCCGGTATGTCTCCGGATACGCGGCAGTGCCGTCTGATTTTGTTCAACAGACAGACGGAAGCTGGCATGCAGAGGTGACGGACGCGTCCGCGCACGCCTGGACGGAGATTTTTCTTGCGGATTACGGCTGGACGCCGGTGGAATTTACGCCGGCGTCGGACGGCAGTATCGAAGCGTCATATCCGGGGCTTGATGCGCGGGAGCTTGCGGATCTGCTCGGTTCCGTAAATCTGCGTGTATATACGGCGCCCGGCGAAACGGATGAGAAAGAGGTTTCCGTCACTGCGTCTGATCAGAATGGCTGGGGCGGTCTGCCTGAGCTGCCGGAGATTTTCATTTCGCGCTCCCGCGTTATTGCAGCGGCGGCGGGAAGTATATGCGTGATCCCGCTGGTTCTGGAATTGCGAAGACGGAGAAGAAGGCGGCAGATCGGAAGGATGAACTGCCGTGAGGTATTTGGACGGCTGATGGAGATGCTGCATTTTGCCGGATATCTCACAGACTGCATCGGATCAGAGGAGGACTTTGCCGAACGTCTTGCGGCAGAGGCAGGTGTTTTGCAGGAGGATGCGCAGAGGCTGACTGCAATTGTGAGCCGGGCCGCTTACGGGCGGGAGGCACCGTATCCGGAGGAGGCTGCGTTTGTGAGGGAGTTCTATTTCCGGGCAGGAGAACGGCTTGATGAAAATCTTATTGGTTTTAAAAGGTTCGTTTTCCGGTACGCAAAAGCGTTCTTCTAAAAAGTGGTCTGGTCAATTTCCTAATCTCTGGCTGTTTTCATGCAAGCCATTTGCTGATATACTGCCGGTATACAATGAATCAGGAGGTTAGGCATCATGAAACGAATTCTTACAATCCAGGACATTTCCTGCGTAGGGCGCTGTTCTCTTACCGTGGCACTTCCGGTTATCTCCGCGATGGGTGTGGAGTGCGCGGTTTTGCCCACCGCAGTGCTTTCCAATCATACTATGTTTAAAAATTTCACCTGTAAGGATCTCTCTGGGGAGATCGAGCCGATCATGGACGTCTGGGAAAAGGAGGGCATCACTTTTGACGGTATCTATACCGGCTATCTGGCATCGGCGGATCAGTGCCGTCAGGTCTGCCGCCTTTTTGACCGCTTTGCAGGGGAGGATACACTGGTCCTTGCCGATCCCGCGATGGCAGACAATGGAAAGCTTTACGCGGGCTTTGATGATTCCTTTCCGGCAGAAATGGCAAAGGTATGCGCAAAGGCGGACATCATTCTGCCCAATATCACGGAGGCATGCCTGATGACAGGAATGACGTACCGCACGGAATACGATGAGAGTTATATCCGTGAGATGCTCGAACGCCTGCTGAAACTCGGATGCAGTACGGCGGTGGTCACAGGGGTGAGCTTTGCTCCGGAATTGCTGGGCTCGGCATATCTGACGCGCGGCGGGAAGCCGTCATACGTGTTCACGCGGCGATGCAGCCAGTGTTACCACGGAACCGGAGATCTCTATGCCTCCGCTGTTATGGGAGGCATTATGCGTGGAATGGAGCTTGACAGCGCTCTGGAACTGGCAGGCGAGTTTATTGCCTCCTGCATCGAGACAACTGCCTCTTCGCCGACTCCCCGCTGGTACGGCGTGGAATTTGAATCTCAGATAGGCAATCTTACCAAGATGGTGAGGGAGCGATTATGAATTACAAATTTGAACGGGCAGCAAAAACGCTTGCCGGCGAGGTGTTCGGGCTGATTGTCCGGAGGATTCAGTGGATGGAAGAGTCCGGTATCCGCCAGTGGAACGGAACAGGATATACAAGTATTTATCCGCTGGAATATTATGAGGAAAAGGCGCAAAGAGGAGAGTTGTATGTGCTCCGGGACGGCAGCAGAGTTATGTGTGCTGCCGTGCTGCTTGAACAGGATAGCAGGTGGAGGGATTCCTCCCCTGCATACTATGTCCACAATTTCGTCAGCGCCATCCCCTCAGGCGGTGCGGGAGCTGTTTTTCTGGAAGAGGTTGAGCGCCTTGCGCAAAATAATGGCAAGCGGTATGTCCGCCTCGACTGTGCGGTGGGAAATGCGGCGCTGAACCGCTATTATGAAGAGAAGGGATACCGCATGGCCGGCTTCTGCGAAGAGGGCGGATACAGGGGAATACTCAGAGAAAAGGGCGTAGAGGAGAGGAACTGTGAATATTTGTGCAAAGATGTGATGCGCCGGGATATATACAGGATTCCATTCGATGCGCTGGCGCAGGAGACATTTGGACTCTCGTTTGAGAATTGGTATCAGGATGGTTTCTGGGAGAAGACCGCCTGTCCGTATCAGCCATATACTTTGTTTATCGGAGGACGCGCTGCGGCAAATGTGTCTGTCAGTGTGATGCGCGTGCTGCTCGACGGACAGATGCGCACCTGGGTTCAGCTTGGAACGGTTATGACTGCGCCCGAATTTCGCGGGCAGGGGTTTGCGCGGTTGCTGCTGGAGGAAGTTCTGCGGGACTGGGACGGCAGATGCGATACTCTGATGCTCTTTGCCAACCAGACGGTGCTCGATTTTTACCCGAGGTTCGGTTTTGAGCGTCAGGCACAGCGCCAATTTGAGAGGAAGATTTCTGTCGAAAGGGCGAGAAGCGCAGAAAAGCTTTCCATGGACAGTCCTGCAGACAGGGAACTGCTGGAGCAGTTCTATCGGAAGAAAAATCCATTCTCCAGACTGCAGGTGACAGACAATTACGGGCTGCTGATGTTCTGCTGCGGCTCCTTTTTCAAAGATTTTATCTGGCTGCTGCCTGATGAAGAGGCAGTCGTGATAGCTGAGCAGGATGGGAAAGAGTGGATTATTTATGACATTTACTGCTCCGGCGGGAGAGACCAGGATATGATGGCTCTGATCCGGCAGGTGACAGGAGCCGGGAGCTGGAACGTCCGCTTTGCGTTTGCGCCAAAGAATACGGAAGGCCTTAAGGAGACGGAGGTTGATGATCCGGACAACGCGCTGTTCATTCTGAGAGGAACAGAAAATCCGTTTGCCGGGGAAGCACTGATCTTCCCTGAGATTTCTCATACATAACGAGGAGGTACTGCAATGTACGCAGTAATTTTTGATGTGGACGATACGCTGTATGATCTGGCGGCGCCGTTTTTTGAGGCTTATGCGTCCTTTTTTGCGCCTAAGTACGGAGTGCCGGCAGAGAAGCTCTACCCGGTCAGCCGAAAATACAGCAACGCGGCGTATCCGCTGGCGCTTTCGGGGCAGATTTCGATGCGCGAGGTATATATCAGCCGGATCTGCGATGCGTTCAGGGAGTTCGGCGTGCATATCTCCGAGCAGGAAGCCCTTGGCTTTCAGGAGCTTTATTCTGCCCGCCAGCATGAAATATCGCTCTCGGAGACAATGCAGAAGATTCTGGAATACTGCGCGCCCCGCGCTGAGCTTGGAATCATTACGAATGGGATGCCCTCCATACAAAGAGGAAAGATCGAGAGCCTGCAGGCGGAGCGCTATATCCCGAGGGAATATATCTTCGTCTCCCGGGAGGTAGGCGCTGAGAAGCCGGATCCTCGAATTTTCCGGTATGCACAGCAGAAGATGGGGCTTTCCGGCGAAGATACGATCTTCTACGTCGGAGATTCCTATGAATGTGATGTCGCGGGCGCCCACGCCGCGGGCTGGAAATCCATCTGGATGAACCGCCGGCGCCGCGCTAAGCCAGCCGGCGCGCCGGAGCCTGAATATACTGCCGAATCTGAGGCAGAGCTCGCCTATATTCTGAAAGCTCTCGTTTAGAGCGCAGGATAATTGCAATAACGGCACAAAATTCCCTGTGTAATATGTATACTTATACCAAAAGTCAGAAATCTCGCCTATTATGATTTACAGATACCCATGCCGCCTATATAATATCAGTAACATGCGGAAGCCTTGTGAGAATCTTATAAAGGCAGCCGGATGAAATCTGAACAGACAGGGTGAGCATATGAATAAAAGAGGAACCGGAAGACAACAAGACAGACTCGAAGAGATACACTCGCACATTCCTGATGCGGTCTTTCTGCAGAAGCGCTGCGAGGCGGAGCAAGCCCTGCGGGAATGTGTGGCACGCTCTATTGGCGGCGGCGGGGAGAATGACGTGTCGCGGGCGCTGTGGGAGACGCTGCTGCTTTTTCAGAACCATGTGTTTTTTACAGTGAAGAAGCTGGACTTCTGCTACACGATCCGCGGCAACGAGATGTTTGTCAGCCGCAAGGACAAGTCTATCACGAGAGCGAGCGTTGAAATGACGCTCTTTAAGGCACTGTCCCTCCAGCAAAACGGCGGCGCTGTGACGGGTCCGAAAAAGCTTGGGACTTTCGGGGCCAGCTATCTGTACCCGATTTTTATCAGGATCGGAGTGATACAGAATACAGGTGAAGAACACGATTGCAAAGAAGCGCACTGAGAGGTGCGTTTTTTTTTGTTCCCAAAGTTGAAAAACGGGTTGACAGATATGTGCTTTCTGTATATACTGTACTTGTACGGAAAGTACAGTATATACACAGTGAGGTGAGAGCATGGAGATCATTCTCAGCAACAGCGCGAACAAGCCCATTTACGAACAGATCACCGAACAAATCAAGGCAATGATTCTCCGGCAGGAGTTGAAGGAAGGCGATGCACTGCCTTCCATGCGGGGATTGGCAAAGGATCTGCATATCAGCGTAATCACCGCTCAGCATGCCTATGAGGATCTGCAGCGGGACGGATTTATTGAGACGGTTGCGGGAAAGGGAACGTTCGTGGCGGCGCAGAACCGGGAATTTATTCGCGAGGAGCGGCTGCGCGCAGCAGAGGAGAAGCTGCAGGAGGCGGCTGAGATTGGAAGGGCGATGGATATTCCGCTTGATCAGCTGGTAAATCTGCTGAAATTATTTTATGAGGAACCGCAGTAGGGAGTTCAAAGGAGGCTAAGTATGGAAAATATTTTGGAAGTCAACGATATATCAAAGTTCTATAAGGATTTTTCCCTGGAACATATTACATTTTCCGTGCCCCGCGGCATGATCTGCGGGATGATCGGAGAGAACGGCGCCGGAAAGACGACGACCATAAGCTGTATCATGGATATGCTTAAGGCAGACAGCGGTAATGTACGTGTTTTTGGGATGGATTATGAGCATGCGGCGCGGGAGATTAAGTCACGGATCGGGCTTGTCATGGACGGGTTGGAGCAGAATCCGTTTCTGTATGTCCGGGATATGGAGAAGATTATGAGAAGGCTGTATCAGAACTGGGACAGCGCCTGCTTTTCCTCGTATCTGGAGAGGTTTGCGCTCCCGCTGGATAAAAGGGTGAAAGATCTCTCTAAGGGCATGAGCGTAAAATTAAACTTTGCAATCGCGCTTTCACACGGCGCGGAGCTGCTCATCCTCGACGAGGCGACAAGCGGGCTTGACCCCGTGATGCGCGATGAGATACTGGAGCTTTTACAGGAGTTTGTCACGGATGAGAAGCATTCGGTGCTTATTTCCTCACATATCACAAGCGACCTTGACAAGATCGCGGACTATATATTATTTATCCATGAGGGAAAGATTTCCTTTTTTAAATCGAGGGAGGATATTGAGGAGAATTACGGCGTGCTCCACTGCCGCAGGGAGCTGTTTGAAGCACTCTCCCCGGACGATTATGACGCATACATTCCGGAAATGTATTCCTATAAGGTGCTGCTGAACAACCGCGCCGCAGTGGAACGCCATTTCCGGGACGTGCTGGCGGACCGGGCTACGATTGAAGATATTATGCTGTTTTATGTAAAGGGGGTAGTACGATGACGATGGGACTTGCATACCGCGATGTATTGATTTTCTGGAGAAAGAATTCCAAGAAGAGTTATATTTACAATGCCGTACTCTTTCTTGTGCTTGCCCTGGCAGTGGGAAAGTTCGGAGCTGCAACCTATATGTTTCTGATGGCGATGGCTCAGATGACAACCGCTCCGGTGATGCTCAAGGAAGCGGATATCAATCACAAGGGATGGCTGTTCTCATTGTCTCTGCCGTGCAGTGAGAGAGAGATCGTCCGGGGCAGATTTCTTGCCGCGTTTCTGATTCAGGTGCCGTATCTGCTCTCTATGCCGGTATTCAGCGTGATTCACCATCTGGCGCACCGCAGCTACACGCCGGAATATTACGTAAAGCTGATGCTTACCGCATGGATCTGTGCAATCATCATAACGGCCATTAACCTGACGGTGAGTTTCGCAGCCGGAATGGACGTCGTGGCGGTTCTGTATATGGTTCTGATCTGTCTGCTTGTAGTAGGTTATCTGATTGTGACGCTTGCGGATATTGATCTCTCCTTTCTCCTCTTCATAAATGAATGGCTCCTGATCGCCGCCGGTTTTGCGTTTGCGCTCCTTGTGACAGGAATCTGTTATCTGCTGGCGGTGCGCATATACAGAAAACAGAAAAAATAGGATTATTCCGGAAAAGTAAAACATCTGTCTTGTCATATGTAAAATTTTGGTGTATAATCGCTTTTGTTAAATTCTTAACCAACCACAGAGAGGAGCAATTGGGAATGGATTCCATACAAGAGCAAATAGAGAAGCTGAAAAAAGAGAAGCATGCAGTTATTCTCGCCCATTACTACGTCCCTGGCGAGGTGCAGGACGTCGCTGACGAGATTGGAGATTCTTTTTATCTGAGTAAAAAAGCAAAGGAGTCGGATGCAGATATCCTCGTGTTTGCAGGCGTATCCTTTATGGGGGAGAGCGCAAAAATTCTAAATCCGACGAAGAAGGTACTGCTGCCCGTACCCGAGGCGGACTGTCCGATGGCGCATATGGCGGATGCCAGGCGTATTGCCCGGATGCGGGAACAGTACGAGGATCTCGCCGTGGTCTGTTATATTAACTCCACTGCAGAATTAAAGACGCTCTCCGACGTCTGTGTGACCTCCGCAAACGCCGTCAGGATCGTAAAGGCGCTTCCAAACCGCAATATCTTCTTCCTGCCGGACGGAAATCTGGCCGCCTACGTCGCGGAACAGGTACCCCAGAAGCATGTGATCTGCAACGACGGCTTTTGCCCGGTACATAAACGTATCACGCCGCAGGACGTACTGCGCGCAAAGGAGCAGCACCCGGGCGCACAGTTTCTCGTGCATCCGGAGTGTACAAGAGATGTCCTGGCGCTGGCGGATTTCATCGGAAGCACATCGGAGATTATTTCTTTTGTGGAGAATTCCCCGGAATCGGAATTCATCATTGGTACAGAGACAGGCGTCTTTCATGAGATTTATCTTCGCTGCCCCGACCGTGTGCTGTATCCTGTCATGGAAGAACAGAGCTGTGAGGGCATGAAGAGGATCACGCTGGAATCCGTTTTAAAATGCCTGCAGCAGGAGAGCGGAGAGGTTTTTCTTGAGGAAAGCGTAAGCCGCCGCGCTTCCCATGCGCTTGATGAGATGCTGCGGCTGGCAAAAGCATAAAGGGGAAAGAGGAGATTATCATGGAAAAATTGAAAACAGACGTATTGATTGTGGGAACAGGGGCAAGCGGACTGTTTGCCGCTCTGCATTTGCCGGAGAACTGCAGCGTACTGATGATCACAAAGGATGAGGTGACGCACAGCGACTCCTTTCTGGCTCAGGGCGGAATCTGTGTGCTGCGCGACGAGGGCGATTATGACAGCTTTATGGAGGATACGCTGCGCGCCGGACATTATGAGAACCGCAGGGAGTCGGTGGATATCATGATCCGCTCCTCCAGAAAGGTGATTAACGAGCTGATCGGCTGGGGCGTTGACTTTGCTCAGAAGGACGGAGAACTGCTCTATACGCGCGAGGGCTGCCATTCCAGACCGCGCATCTTATTTCATGAGGACATTACGGGCAGGGAGATTACGCAGAAGCTGCTTGCTGCCGTGCAGAAGCTTCCGAATGTGGAGATTCTTGAACATGTGACAATGCTGGATCTCATTGAGCGGGACAACTGCTGTTACGGTGTCATTGCCTCCGACGGGGCAGGTCACAGGCTCGCGGTGGAGGCGGGACACACCATTCTCGCAAGCGGCGGCATCGGCGGTCTGTATGAGCACTCCACAAATTATCCGCATCTGACAGGGGATGCGCTTGCAATAGCACTGGATCATAATATTGCACTCGAACATGTGGATTATGTACAGATCCATCCGACAACGCTCTATTCCACAAAACCCGGCAGGAGATTTCTGATCTCCGAGTCCGTGCGCGGAGAGGGTGCAAAGCTTTATAACGCAGAGGGCAGACGTTTTGCGGATGAAGTGCTGCCCCGCGATGTACTGACCGCAAAGATCCGAGAGCAGATGAAAAAGGATCACAAGCCGTACGTCTGGCTTGATATGACCTGTCTGGGAGAGGAGGTTATCCGCCGCCATTTCCCGCATATCTACGAGCACTGCCTGGAAGAAGGGTACGATGTGACAAAGCAGTGGATTCCGGTGGTTCCTGCGCAGCACTATTTCATGGGAGGCATCTGGGTGGACAGCCGCAGCAAGACGACAATGGACGCGCTCTATGCTGTCGGTGAGACGAGCTGCAACGGGGTTCACGGAGCGAATCGCCTGGCGAGCAATTCGCTGCTGGAGAGCCTTGTCTTTGCCGAACGCGCAGCCGGCGATATTGCGGGAGACCCGGCAAAGTCTCAGCCGGAGTTTGATCTGCTTGCACGCCAGGCAGACCGCAGGATCGGAGAGAACCGCGGGGAACTTGCAAAGGTATATCGCCGCAGAGTTCTGGAAGAAATTGAAAAGGAGAAAAAGGCAAAATGAACGAAATTACGATGAAGTTAAATATGGATGAAGCAATTTTATCTGCGCTTCGGGAGGATATTACAAGCGAGGATATCTCCACAAATTCTGTGATGCGGGACGCTGTGCAGGGAGAGGTAGAGCTGCTGTGCAAGCAGGACGGCGTGATCGCAGGCCTTGACGTATTTTTCCGCGTGTTCGAGCTGCTTGATGAGAAAACGTCGATGGAGAGCTTGGTAAAGGACGGCGATGCCGTAAAAAAAGGACAGCTTCTCGCAGTGATCCGCGGCGATATCCGCGTTCTACTGTCCGGAGAGCGCACAGCGCTTAATTTCCTGCAGCGTATGAGCGGGATAGCGACATACACAAGGCAGGTCGCCGATCTGCTTGCAGGCAGCAAAACAAAGCTGCTTGATACGAGAAAAACGACGCCAAACATGCGTGTGTTTGAAAAATACGCGGTACGCATGGGAGGCGGATACAATCACCGTTATAATCTCTCGGACGGCATTCTGCTGAAGGATAATCATATTGCAGCGGCTGGCGGCGTAAAGAAGGCGATTGAGATGGCGAGAGAGTATGCTCCGTTCGTGCGCAAGATCGAGGTGGAGACGGAAAATCTCGAAATGGTAAAGGAAGCGGTCGAGGCTGGAGCTGATATTATCATGCTCGACAACATGTCCAAAGAGCAGATGCAGGAGGCAGTCGCATATATTGACGGCAGAGCTCAGACAGAGTGCTCCGGCAACGTGACAAAAGAGAGCGTGCGCGATCTGGTTTCCATCGGTGTTGACTACATCTCGAGCGGCGCGCTGACACATTCCTCCCCGATTCTCGACCTTTCCCTTAAAAATCTGCGCAGAATATAGTAAATTTGTGGTATAATGATGCCTGAAGTTCTGAGAACATGCAGTACGCAGAACTGCAAAGTATCATAGGAACAATGGAAAAACGGTTACAGGAGGGTGTTTTATGGACGGAGAAACACGGCGCAGAGAGATTTTAAATTATATAGCACAGAGTGCATACCCGGTATCGGGAACTGCACTTGCGCAGAAGTTTGATGTCAGCCGCCAGGTCATTGTGCAGGATATTGCGCTTCTGCGCGCCACGGATCACGAAATTCTGTCGACGCATCGCGGTTATATTCTCCAGAAGCCAAAGAGTGCTGTCCGTGTGATCCACGTCTGCCACACGGACGAGCAGATGGAGGAGGAACTCAACATCGTGGTCGATTTCGGCGGGACAGTGATGGACGTGTTTGTCCGCCATCAGGTCTACGGGGAACTAAGAGCCTCCCTTCAGATTTCCTCGCGGCTGAAGGTCAGAAAATTTCTGGAGGAAATCCGTGAAGGCAGATCTTCCCCTCTGAAGGATCTGACCTGCGGGCAGCACTATCATACAATCAGCGCGGACAGCAGTCAGACGCTCGATGCCATTGAGGAGGCGCTTCTGGAGGCGGGATTTCTGATTCCTGAGGCGTAAGTCCTGGTTTACTTTATCTTATATTTATGGTAGAATCCGTAGTATAAAGATTATATCAAAGGAGAAAGACCAATGATTAACTACATAACGGACGGATTTTATCCGCTGACCGCATTTGCGGGGATTTTATTCGCTTTCTTTGCAACGTGTCTGTTTACGGCGAAGCTTCAGAAGTTTCTTCCGAAGGATATGGGGCGTGAATTCGCCCACGACGGCAGTCTGTCTGCCGGGAAGCCCAGAGGAGCGGGGATTATTTTTATCCTGGTATTCACGGCGGCGGCGCTGCTGTTTGGTGAGCTGAATGTAGAGATCTTCATTTATCTCGCGCTCGTGGTGGTGGAGATGCTGACAGGATATCTCGACGACGCATCGGACAAGCCGTGGGGTGAATATAAGAAGGGCATTCTCGATCTGATCGTGGCTGTCAT
>CALWSC010000006.1 GCA_944384105.1 uncultured Lachnospiraceae bacterium
GAAAGGAGCCCAATATGGACATTATCAGAGAAGATTGTATTTACGCAAGACAGTCAGTAGACCGAAAGGACAGTATCAGCATTGAAAGCCAGATTGACTTTTGCAAGTACGAACTGAAAGGCGGGAGTTGTAAGGTATTCAAGGATAAAGGCTATTCCGGGAAAAACACGGACAGGCCGGAGTTTCAAAAGTTGCTGGGAGAAATCCGAAAAGGCAGGGTGCGGCGGGTAATCGTCTATAAGCTGGACCGGATCAGCCGCTCCATTCTGGATTTTGCGAACATGATGGAGCTGTTTCAAGAGTACGATGTAGAGTTTGTTTCCTCCACTGAGAAATTCGACACCTCGACCCCGATGGGCCGGGCCATGCTGAATATATGTATCGTATTCGCACAGCTTGAACGTGAGACAATCCAGAAGCGCGTGACGGACGCCTACTATTCCCGGTGCCTGAAAGGCTTTCACATGAGCGGGCAAGCCCCATACGGTTATCAGTTGGAGCCGACAGTGGTTGAAGGTATCCGTACAAAAAAGATGGTTGCCGACCCCGAAACCGCTCAATATGTGAAACTGATGTTTGAGATGTATTCCGAGCCGGAAACGTCCTTCGGGGATATTACCCGTTACTTTGAAGAACAGAATATCAAGGTTTACGGGAAATCCCTATTCCGCACTTTCCTCTCCCAGCTTTTGAGAAATCCGGTCTATGCACAGGCAGACTTGGAACTCTATGAGTTTTTCAAAAGCCAGGGCGCAGCCATTGTCAATGACGCTTCTGATTTTGCCGGAACCAACGGCTGTTATCTCTATCAGGGGCGGGATGTAAAGGAGGATAAGGACAGGTGCTTGAAAGACCAGATACTTGTGATTGCCCCGCACGAAGCACTCATACCGTCTGACGTTTGGCTGAAATGCCGGAAGAAGTTAATGATGAATAAGACCTTCCAGCAAGGCCGCAAACCGAAAAATACATGGCTTGCCGGAAAAGTCAAATGTGGGTGTTGCGGATATGCCTTGAAAGCAACCCATGTTCCGAACAGTCCGGGATATTTCCGCTGTACAAAACGGGCAGAAAATAAGGGCTGTCCAGGATGTGGGAAAATCCGCAGAACCGAATTTGAAGAATTTATCTTCAATGCCATGAAGGCAAGATTTAAGAACTTTCAAGTCCGCCATGACAGAGAAGAAAAAGTAAATCCGAAACTGACCGCCCATCAGATCGAGCTTGCACAGGTCGAGACTGAAATTGAAAAACTGCTTGATACACTGACCGGAGCCAATGCGACACTGCTTGCCTACGCCAACAAAAAATTGAAGAACTGGACACTCGTCACCAGACTATTTCAAAGGCGATTGCTGAATTGTCCGTTGAAACAATGTCACCCCAAAAGGAACAGGAGCTTTCCTATTTCCTTGACCACTGGGACAGCATTGACTTTGAGGACAAGAGAAAAGCCGCTGACGGCCTGATTATTTCAATCAGCGCAACCAGCGACCACGTTCAAGTAGAGTGGAAAATCTGAACACTCTTGATTTCGCCACTCTACTTACTTTCAAATCTAACATTTCTTTTTAATCTTGTTTGTACCCCTTGTACACCGATGCTTGGCAGCGCATAAATTTCATCACTTTATGCAGACACACGGAAAATCAGTTGACCCTAACGATATCAGGCAGTTTACTCTGAACCGGATTTTAAAAGAGGAGCCTGGGAAAAGATGTATCTCCCTGCTTTCTCTTTCTGGGCTCCAGACGCCGATGGTATACCGTCGCGGATTGCAGTATTGGATCGTCTTGCCGGAAAATCTGGATGTTTCAGAAAGAGACCTCTTCTTTATTTTAAAGCACGAGCTCTCCCATATCCGTCATCATGATTTGACATTAAAGACTGTAATCAGCGTGCTGTGCATGTTCTACTGGTGGAATCCGCTGAATTATTTTCTGAAAAGGAACACCAGCCTTCTTCTGGAACTGCGTATAGACCGCGTGCTTGCCTCTTCACCGGATGCAACTGCCGCATATCTGAAATGTCTTCTAAAAGTGGCACAGCAAAGTACATTGTCGACTGCTTCTCCGAATACAATAGCTTTTTGCTCCAGCAATCATTCTCTGCTTACCAGACGTTTTGAACTACTGATGCAGCAAAACCAGAGAAGCGTGCGGAGCAGCCTGAAAAAAATGTTTCCTGTTTTGATCAGTGCGGCGCTTTACGTAGGTTCTTTCTTTTTTATTCTGGAACCACACTATATCTCTCCAGAAGATGAAGAGTATACATTCCAGCTAACTTCTAAAAATTCTTATGCTATCAAAAATGCAGATGGTACCTATGACATTTACTTATTTGATAACTATCTGGAAACTGTTAATTCTCTGGAATACTATCCAGAGGATCTCCCTATTTATTAACGGAAGATTACGATATTTTTATTCAGTGCGATTATTCTTAAGGAAGGACATGGTTCATAAAAATGCATTTTAAAAATTCTATTAAAAAAGTAGTTTTTTCAGTTTTATTCCTGCTATCACTTTTGAGTACTGCATTGCCAGTTAGTGCATTTGCTAAGGAAGATTCGCATATTCTTTTTTCTGATGATTTTGGAGCATCTTCTAAAACTGAAGATATACAATGGCGTTTTAAAATCGAAAATGGAAAGTTATATAAACGGCTCTATAATTACAGTACTCATACCTGGATTGGTGACCGGATTCTTGTAGGCTAGGCTTTTCTTTTATAACCGCCAGATATGAGCACCCCTGCCCGGCGCGTATGGCGCCGGGCAGGGGTGCTTTGTCAAAGGTTGATATAAACTTTTTAATAGAATCTCTTATCCGGCATTATCTCAGGTGCCAGATATCCTGATTATACTGCTCGATGGTTCTGTCTGAAGAGAAGAATCCCGCCTTCGCGATATTGGTCAGAGCCATGCGATTCCACTTCTCTCTGTTCTCATAGTCCTCGAACATTTTCTCTTTTGTCGCGATGTACTCCTTCACGTCAAGCAGCGTCATGAACCAGTCCTTGGAGATCAGTTCCTTGTAGAGTCTTCCCAGGTTTACCGGATCTCCGAGCTTCATCAGTTCCTTGCTCACGATGAAGTCCACGAGCTCCATGATCTGCGGGTCATTCTCGTAATAGTTTCTGGCGGAATATCCGTTTGTCGCGTACAGATCAATGACCTCATCCGGCTTCTTTCCGAAGATATAGATATTGTCGTCCCCTACGAGATCGCGGATCTCCACGTTTGCTCCGTCCTCAGTTCCGAGCGTCACGGCTCCGTTCAGCATAAACTTCATATTTCCTGTTCCGGAAGCCTCCTTGGAAGCCAGAGAAATCTGCTCGGACACATCGCATGCCGGGATCAGCTTCTCAGCCTTGGAGACGTTATAGTTCTCCACCATCACAATGCGCAGATACGGGCTGACTTCCGGGTCCTTATTCACCAGCTCGCTCAGGCAGAGAATCAGGTGAATAATATCCTTCGCAATTGTGTACGCCGGAGCTGCCTTTGCTCCGAAGATCATTGTGATCGGAGTCTTTGGCAGATTGCCCTTCTTGATCTCCAGATACTTGTAAATCGCATACAGCGCGTTCATCTGCTGGCGTTTATACTCATGCAGACGCTTGATCTGGATGTCGAAGATGGAATTCGCGTTGATGTCCAGCCCCTGTGTCTCATACAGGTAGCGTTTCAGCTTTCTCTTGTTATGCGTCTTGATCTCTTCCAGGCGACGGAGTACTCCCTTATCGTCCTGATATTTTAAGAGCTCTTCCAACTTGGACGCGTCCTTCTTAAATCCATCTCCGATCAGGCTCTCGATATATTTGGAGAGCTGATGGTTGCAGTGAAGCAGCCAGCGGCGGAAGGTGATACCGTTCGTCTTATTATTGAATTTCTCCGGATAAATATCATAGAAACACTTCAGTTCGGAATTCTTCAGAATCTCGGTGTGCAGCGCGGCAACGCCGTTTACAGAGAAGCCGTAGTGGATATCAATGTGCGCCATGTGTACGCGGTTATCCTTATCAATAATATATACCCTCTCGTCGGAATACTTCTCTCTCACCCGGCGATCCAGCTCGCGTATGATCGGCAGCAGGTGCGGCACAACCTTCTCCAGATAATGAACCGGCCATTTCTCAAGCGCCTCTGCGAGAATCGTATGGTTGGTGTAAGCACAGGTCTTTGTCACAACATCGATCGCCTCATCCATGGAGAATCCTCTCTTCTGCGTCAGAAGACGGATCAGCTCGGGGATTACCATCGTCGGATGTGTATCGTTGATCTGAATCACTGCATGATCATACAGTCTATGCAGGTCATATCCCTTCTCATCCATCTCCTTTAAGATAAGCTGTGCGCCGTTTGAAACCATGAAGTACTGCTGGTAGATTCTAAGCAGCTGTCCCTGCTCGTCGCTGTCGTCCGGATACAGGAACAGTGTCAGATTCTTCTGCACATCATTTTTGTCGAAGGAAATGCCGTCTCTCACGATAGCGTCATCCACACTGTCCGCGTCGAACAGATGCAGGCGGTTGCAGCCCTCTCCATAACCCGGCACATCGATATCATACATAACAGAGTGCATTGTGAAATCCTTAAACGGCACCTCGAAGGACACACTCTGACGGTTCAGCCAGGACAGCGGAGTGATCCAAGGATTCTTCTCTTCCTTCTGCTTATTGTTCACAAACTCCTGGCGGAACAGCCCGAAGTGGTAATTCAGACCAATGCCGTCTCCCGGCAGCCCCAGATTTGCAATGGAGTCAAGGAAACATGCTGCAAGACGTCCCAGGCCGCCGTTTCCAAGAGACGGCTCCAGCTCCATTTCCTCGATCTCCGCCAGATCCTTGCCGTTCTTCTTCATGAGCTCTGCCGCCTCATCATAGAGTCCCAGATTAATCAGGTTATTGGAGAGCAGCTTTCCGACAAGGAACTCTGCGGAAATATAGTATACCTTCTTCGGTCCCTGGTTTGCCGGGCGTCCTGCCATCGCTTCCTTCGTATACAGAAGGAGTGCCTCGTAGATCTCCTGGCGGGTGCAGTCCCTGATTGCTCTTCCGAAATGCTGCATTACGATTTCCTCTAATCTTTTCTCCATAAGAATCCTCCTATTCTGCCGGTTCTGTCGACTCCCTGACGACCAGTTCTCCCTGGAACGTCCTTGACTCCGGCTCTTTCCCGTCTAATATCATGTCAAATAGAATATCTGCTGTCTCTTTTGCGATCTCCTCCACCGGCTGACGGATCGTCGTGATGCTTGGACAGTAGAATTGTCCGAGCTCCAGACCGTCGTATCCGGCAACCGCGCAGTCGCGTCCAACGCGGATTCCCGCCTCATGAAGCGCCCTGCAGGCGCCGACCGCCAGCGTGTCCGCCACAGCAAACAGAGCGGTAAAATCACAGTGCTGCGTAAGCGCCCGCTTCGTCAGCTCATAGCCGCTTGTGATGGAAAAGTGATCGCTGTCTCCCCTCAGCTTGAAAATCAAATTTTCATCCGGCTGTATGCCATGATCTCTCAGTGCTTTTAAATACCCTTCAAATCTCAGCTTTCCGACACTTAAGTCCGTGTCGGCGCTTGTGAGCATAGCAATTCTTTTATGTCCCTGCCGGCAGAGGTAATCCACCAGCTTATAGCTCTCAGCAAAGTCATCCACCGATACGGACGCCGCCATCGGCACGCCGAAGTCCTCGGCACGCCCCGCAGTGCTCACGACAAACGGGACGCGAAGCTTTTTAAGCTTCTCCTGGTGATGCCGGAAGTTTCCGCCCAGGAATATAATTCCCTTCAGCTTCTTCTCCTGCACCATCTCCAGCGCCTTATCCAGCTCGTTTTCATGCGGCTCAACCGGCTGCAGTATGCACGCATAGGAATGCTGCTGCGCCTTCTTCTGTATGATATCGATCATTCCGCTGAAGAACGGATTCCCGATCCCCTTTACGAGAATGGCTACCGTGTCGGATTCGGTGATCTTTAAGTTTCTCGCACTCTTGTTCGGGATGTAGCCCGACTCCTCGATCACCCTTAAGATCATTTCCTTTGTCTCCGGATTGATATCCGGATGGTTGTTCATCGCCCTCGATACGGTGCTTACTCCCACTTTACACTTTCTGGCAATATCCCGGATGGTCATGGTTCTCATGCTCACTCCCGGATACGTCCGTACAGCTTCGCTGCGCGGCGCATCCTCTCGGCAAGCTCATCGGTAAATTCTCCCGGAAGCATTCTCCACTTCCAGTTATCCCCCAGCGTGGACGGCGTATTGATTCTCGCCTCGCTGCCGAGCGCCAGGTAATCCTGGATCGGAATAATCGCCATATCCGCGACGCTGCGGAGCGCTGTACAGATGAAATCCCATGCGAGCTGCTCACCCTCAGAGCCTTCATTCCTCATGTATTCGCGTGCGTACTTCCGATCGCCGTCTGAAATCGCTTTATCCCAGCCAAGCACTGTGTCATTGTCATGTGTTCCAGTGTATACAACACAGTTATTCGTATAAAGATGCGGCTGATAATCGCTCTCATCTCTCGAATCAAATGCAAACTGCAGCACCTTCATGCCCGGATATCCGGTATCCTTTAAAAGCTGCATCACACTGTCTGTTAAAAATCCCAGATCCTCCGCTATGATCGGCAGGTCTCCCAGCTTTTCCTTCATTGTGCGGAACAGATCATAGCCCGGACCTTCCTCCCAGTGACCGTTCTCCGCCGTCTTATCCCCATACGGAATAGAATAATATGCATCGAATCCGCGGAAATGGTCAATACGTATGATATCGTACAGCTCAAAGCAGTATTTCACGCGTCGCATCCACCACTCATACCCCTGCTTTTTATGATATTCCCACTTATACAGCGGATTTCCCCAGAGCTGTCCTGTCGCGGAAAACGCATCCGGCGGGCAGCCCGCAACCGCTGACGGCAGGTTCTCCTCCGTGAACTGGAACATCTCCGGATTTGCCCAGGTGTCAGCTCCGTCGAACGCCACATAGATTGGAATATCTCCGATAATCCGGATACCCTGATCGTTCGCGTAGGTCTTCAGAGCCGTCCACTGCTTCATAAATTCATACTGCTGGAAGCGATAGAACGCGATATCATCCTTTAACTCCTCTTTCGCCTTCTTCATAGCTTCCGGCTCGCGGTTTCGGATTCCCTCTTCCCACTCGATCCAGCTCTTTCCTTCATTGGCATCCTTAACTGCCATATACAGGCTGTAGTCCTCCAGCCAGTATGCGTTCTCCTCACAGAATCGGGAAAACTCCTCATCCGGCTCAAAACGCTCAAATGCTTTTCTCAAAATCGGGAATCTTCCGAAGTAAATCTTTTCATAATCTATATACCTGTCATTATCCCCAAAATCACATGCTTCACACTCTTCCTCTGTGAGCAGCCCATCCTGAATGAGCTGCTCCAGATCGATATAATATGGGTTCCCCGCGAAGGTGGAAAAGGATTGGTACGGGGAATCCCCATATCCCGTCGGACCCAGAGGAAGAATCTGCCAGTTCTTCTGGCCGGCAGCCTTTAACTTGTCAACAAATTCATACGCTTCCCTGGAAAAGCATCCGATTCCGTACTTGGATGGCAGGGAAGTAATCGGCAGCAGCACCCCACACGTTCTCATTCGTCATTCTCCTTTATTCGTTCCGTTTTTGTTGGAACCGTTTTCGGTAACGTTATCGGTAACGGTTCCGGCGATGATTAAAGGATACCACACCATTCCGTATTTTGCAAGCCTTTTTCCAAAAAATGTTTATTTTTCAATAGATTTTGCGTTTAACTAAAAACAGAGGCACATCGCTGTGCCTCCGCTGTTATTTTTTAAATACAATCCAGATTTTGGTCCCCCTGCCCTCTTCGCTCTCTACCTTAATCTTCGCCTCATGCAGGTTCGCTCCGTGCTTTACAATGGACAACCCAAGCCCTGTGCCGCCAGTCTGTCGGGAGTGACTCTTATCCACGCGGTAAAAGCGCTCAAAAATTCGCCCCTGATCCTTTTTGGGGATTCCAATTCCGGTATCTTCCACTGTGAGTACTGCTGTATTTGCTATGGTCTCCACATGGACCCTGACGCTTCCGCCGTCTATATTATACTTGATCGCATTATCACATAAATTATAGATCATTTCATAGATCACACGGCGAACACCATATATAATCGCAGTCTTTCCCGAAAGTTCCAGGCTGATATTCCGCTTCTGCGCCGGCATCTGCAGACTTGCGCAGACCTCCTTTGCAACTCCGTAGAGTTCTATCTCCTCTTTTTCCATCTTCTGCCCCTGCTCCTCAAGGTGCGAGAGCTTGATGATATCCTCCACGAGCGATTTCAGCCTGCTCGCCTCCTGATAGATCCTTTTAGAAAATTCCGGGATGTCCTCCTGGCGAACCAGACTGTTCATCATAAGCTCCGCATATCCGGAGATGGACATCAGAGGTGTTTTCAGCTCGTGCGAAACATTTGCGGTAAATTCCCGGCGCATCTCTTCCGCCTTCACCTTCTGCGTCACATCGAGCACCATCAGCACCGCTCCCGTTATCTGTCCCGAAACAATCACCGGATTCATGCGGATCTGATACTTCTTCCCCGAGATATCCTCCTGAAGCTCCTGGGGGGTTCCGGCAATCACCTGCTCAAGAGCGTCTTTAATCTCTGTTTTGCGGTACACAGTCAGAATATCGTGATTAATACAGTCTTTTGCATCTGCGGAAAAAATTTTCTGAGCCGCCTTATTAATGGCTATTACCTCACTTCTGTTCGTCACAATCAGGCCGTCTTTCATATTTTCAGTGATCGCCAGATATTCCTCCTGGTTTTGCTTCATCTGCTCCACCTGACGGTTTATCTGCTCCTTCTGCTGCCGGATTCTGCGCATCAGAGGCGTCAGTTCCTCATATACCACGCCGCCCGCCGGATCATCCAGATTTACCTTATTGATCGGCGCGATAATCTTATCTGTCTGGTAATATACCAGAAAGATTGCCAGGATCAAGATTCCTATGATCAGAAGTCCCACCAGCGTAATTCCCGAAAACAGCGTTTTAAATACGCTGTCCACTGTCGCCGAAACGCGCACTACCATACCGTTATCCAGCCGCGCCGCGTAGTATACGGTCTCCGTATCAAGCGTCTGGGAATATCTCCTTGCTTCCCCGTATCCTTTCTGAAGCGCGCTGCGCACTTCCGGCCGGTTCTCCGTCTCAGAGACATCCTCCGTATCCTTTACAGAGTCAAAGAGCACCTGTTCATTCTCATCAAACAGCGTCACACGGCTGGAAGTGATATCTCCCACCTCCTGGGTCAGATAATCTACTCCGTAATTGTTCATCGCCTGCTGAATGTAGCCGCTCTCATTCTTCAGTGCCTGCTGCACCTGGTGGTATGTTCGCTGATAGAGCACCACGCTCATGGCAATAAATGTCACGAGAACAGAAAGCGCTACCATGATGCTGGTGTTCTTAAAGATCTTCTGCTTCATCTCATCCTCCGATTTTATATCCCACGCCGCGCACCGTTTCGATATAATTGCCGCACTCGCCCAGCTTCTGGCGAAGTGTTCTCACATGGACATCCACGGTTCTCGTCTCTCCGTCAAAATCATATCCCCAGACCTGTCCCAGAAGACGGTCACGGGTCATCACAATGCCCTGGTTCTCCATCAGCGTCCGCAAAAGTTCAAACTCCTTAAGGGTCAGATTGACTTTCTCCTCACCGGCAGTTACCTGATGGCGCTCCACCTCCATACTCAGATCCCGGAAAATAAGTATGTCATTTCTCTGGTTTCTGCTGCCTCTGCGCAGCACCGCGCGCACCCGGGCGAGAAATTCCATCATGCCGAAGGGTTTGACAATATAATCATCAGCCCCGCAGTCCAGACCAATCACCTTATCATACTCGGAACCCTTGGCTGTGACCATAATAACAGGAATATCCCTCGTGCGTTCTGAAGCTTTGAGTTTCTTCAGGATATCCATCCCGCTTTCTCCCGGAAGCATGATATCCAGCAGAATGAGTTCCGGCATCTCTTCCGAAAGCGCCTCTTCCATCGATGCGCCGTCCTCAAAGCCCTTTGCCTCAAAACCGCCTCCATTTAAGGTATAAATTACGAGTTCCCGGATATTGCGCTCATCTTCTACACAGTAAATCATAACTGTACCTCTCCTCTGTGCTGTCCTGTGATCGAGAATTCCACCCACTCCGCAATATTTGTAGCATGATCCCCGATCCTCTCATAATATTTCGCAATCATCAGCAGATCCAGAGATGCCACTCCGGAAGCCTCACCTGTGCCAATACCGTATACGAGCTGCTCGCGGATCTCATCAAACAGCTTATCCACTACATCATCGTACTCTATAACATCCTGCGCGATCTTCAGATCCTGCTTTACATACGCATCCACGCTTGCGGTCACCATCTTGATGGTCGCCTTTGCCATCTCTCCGATGGGGAATCTGCGCGCCGTGCCTCCCAGTTCACCGGTCAGAATGATCTCCGCAATATCTGATGCCTGATCTCCGATACGCTCCATATCCGTGATCATCTTAAGCGCTGCGGAAATCTTGCGCAGGTCTCCTGCCACCGGCTGCTGCTGCAGCAGCAGCTTCAGGCAGATGCTCTCGATCTCCCGTTCTTTCATGTCAATCGCAGAGTCCTTCTGCATGACCTCCCGAGCCGCATTTCTGTCTCCCGTCTCCAGAAGCTGATATGTGCGTTCGATCACCTGCTCGCAGAGCGCTCCCATCTCAATCATCTCCGTGTGCAGATTCTCTAACTGTCTGTCAAATCGATTTCTCATATTAACCGAACCTCCCTGTGATGTAATCTTCTGTGCGCTTGTCTCTGGGCATGGAGAACATCTGCTCCGTGTCTCCGTATTCCACCATTTCTCCCATCAGGAAAAATGCCGTATTATCTGAAATTCGCGCCGCCTGCTGCATGTTGTGCGTAACCATAACAATAGTATATTCTTTTTTCAATTCCTCCGCAAGATCTTCGATCTTGGAGGTGGAGATCGGATCCAGAGCCGACGTCGGTTCGTCCATAAGAAGCACCTCCGGCTGAACTGCGAGCGCACGGGCAATACAGAGTCTCTGCTGCTGTCCTCCTGACATGCCCAGTGCGCTCTTTTTCAGACGGTCTTTCACCTCATCCCAGATCGCTGCCTGCCGCAGAGACCGTTCTACAATCTCATCCAGTTTCGTGCGGCTGCGAATCCCATGGGTTCTCGGTCCGTAGGCAATGTTGTCATAAATACTCATCGGAAACGGATTCGGCTTCTGGAACACCATGCCCACACGTTTTCTCAGCTCATTCACATCCATGCGCTTATCATAGATATTTTCTCCGTCCAGGCAGATCTCTCCGTCAATCCGACAGCCGTCTACCAGGTCATTCATACGATTCAGCGATTTCAGCAGCGTAGATTTTCCGCAGCCGCTGGGACCGATGAATGCCGTGATCTTCTTCTCCTCCATATTCAGGTTTATGTTCTTCAGCGCATGAAACTCACCATAGTGAAGATTCATGTTCTTTACTGTGATCTTATCCATGTTTATTCCTCTCAGTTTTTCGCAATCTTTTTCGCCAGCAGTCCGGAAAGCCCGTTGATTACAAATACCATCACCAGAAGCACTACCGCTGTGGCATATGCCTTGTCAATGTGAAGTCCCTCGCTCGAAAGCACGTACATGTGTACTGCCAGGGTACGGCCGGAGTCCATGATCCCGGCGTATTTTGCTACCGTTCCCGCGGTGAACATCAGCGCCGCCGTCTCTCCGACCACTCGTCCCACAGCCAGGATCACACCGGAGAGAATTCCGGGAACGGCTGCGGGAAGTACGATCTTAAAAATAGTTCTCAGCTTGCCGGCTCCCAGCCCGAAGCTTGCCTCTCTATAGGAAAGCGGTACGGATACCAGCGCCTCCTCCGCTGTACGCATGATCAGCGGCAAAATCATAATTGCCAGCGTGAACGCTCCTGACAGCATCGAATATCCCCATTTAAGCGCTGTGGAAAAGAAGAGCATACCGAACAAACCGTATACGATCGACGGGATACCGGAAAGCGTCTCCGCGGTAATGCGGATGACTCCCACAACTTTGCCCTGGTGATTGGCGTATTCCACAAGAAAGATCGCTGCAAAGATTCCCAGGGGGGCTGCAACCAGAAGTGCGATGCAGGTCATAGTCAGTGTATTGACTGCTGCCGGAAGCAGCGATACATTCTCACTTGTGTATTCCACAGAGAACAGATCCCCTGACAGATTCGCCACACCCCTGATCACGATAAACAGGATCAGGAATATCAGCACGCCCACTGCAATTCCCGCTGCTGTCCATGTAATTCCGGTCAGGAACTTGGAAAACCAGCTTTTCTTATATGTGACCTCGATGGGGCGCTTTGAGTTTTCATTCTCGGATATTTTCATATTTGTATTTGCCAATTCTGCTGTATTACGCATGAGATGCCCTCCTGTTTAACAGAGATACGGTCATATTGATCAGCAGGATAAACACGAAGAGCACTACGCCTGTCGCGATCAGCGCCTCTCTGTGCAGACCCGCCGCATATCCCATTTCCATAACAATGTTGGATGTCAGAGTACGCACGCCGGCAAGAATACCCTCGGGCATACGCGTCTGATTTCCCGCTACCATGATTACTGCCATTGTCTCTCCGATTGCGCGCCCGATTCCCAGCACGACGCCGGCGACCACACCGGATTTAGCTGCCGGCAGAATCGTAAAGAAAACACTGTGCGAATGGGTGGCTCCCAGCGCAAGCGCTCCCTCATAATAGCTCTTTGGTACGCTCTGAAGAGACGCCTCTGTGACGCCCACTACGGTCGGCAGGATCATAATTGCCAGCAGTATAGACGCAGTAAGCATTGTGCTTCCGCTCTTGAGAATGAAGATATCCTTCATCACCGGAACCAGGACGATCATTCCGAAGAAACCGTATACAACGGACGGAACACCTGCCATAAGATTAATACCTGCCTTGCAGATTCCATACAGTCTCTTCGGACAGTAATACGCAAGAAACACAGATGTCAGAAGCGCGATCGGGACTCCTATCACAATTGCCCCTGCCGTCACGTAAATACTTCCCAGAATCATCGGAAGAATGCCGTACATATCATTTCCCGGCTTCCATGTCTGCCCCAGCAGAAAATCAAAGACGCCGATTTTTCCCATGGCAGGCAGTCCGTTTGCGAACAGAAATACGCAGATCAGCAGTACCGCCAGCACAGACGCACACGCCGCCAGGAAAAATATCACTTTCATAATCAGTTCTTTTGCAGCTCTCGCTCTCATAATTTCCTCCTGTCCCCGTCAGGGACGCTGTTTACTCTGTAAGGTCTGACCATTTTGTGACCTCTCCGGTATAAATCTCTCTTACCTGTTCGGAGGTCAGATCAGATATCTCATTATCCTTATTTAGAATCACCGCGATTCCGTCCGTGGCGATCACTGTGGAAACAAGTCCCAGCTCCTGCTCGGATTCTTCCAGGTTACGGGATGCCATCCCGATATCACATAATCCTTCATCTGCGGAGTTAATTCCCGTTGTGGAGTCCGACTGCTGCACTTCGACTTCTGCAGCCGGATTCAGCTCCATATATGCCTCGCTTAGCTTCTCCATGACAGGAGCAACGGAAGATGATCCTGCCACGACTACTTTGCCCTCAGGCTTGCTCCCTGCGTATGCACTAGCGCCGTCGATCGGTATATATCCTTCCTCCTCGACAACCTGCTGTCCCTCGGTACTCATAATAAAATCCACGAAATCCTGCGCCGCATCACTCATTTTCTCTTTTGTCACAATATTGAACGGCCTGCTCACCTTATACGCGCCGCTCTTTACATTCTCCGGAGTTGCATCGCTTCCGTCAATCTTCGCGGACTTGACCGTGTCATTCATGGAACCAAGAGAGATATATCCGATTGCGGAAATATCCTGGGATACGGTTGTCATCATAACCGCCGTGCTGTTTGTTACCTGTGCTCCGTCCGTGGTCAGATCCATCTTTCTGCCGTCCGCGTTCTTCTGCTCTATGCCAAACAGCTCGATAAATGCGGTTCGTGTTCCGGATCCGTCCTCTCTGGAGAGCACGTTGATACCGTTTCCTGCGCCGTCTCCTCTGGCGGAGTTGCTTCCGGCACAGCCCGTCAGAAGACTTCCGGCAAGCACAGATGCCAGCACAACTGACAACACTCTCTTTTTCATAACTTTATGTCTCCTTTTTCTGATTATCATTTCCTTTCAGCAAAACCAATATTATCAATTTTTTGTAAAATCCAAAATCAGTCTTTTGTTAAAACTATGTAAATACAGCAAGGCGGCGCCGCACTGCTTCTTTACAATGCGGCGCCGCCTCTGAAACCGTCAATTTCCTGCACAAGCACGAAATTACAGAACGGCACGCTCAATAAAATGAAGGATATCCCCATATACCTTCCCGCGCTCTGTCTCCAGAAGTATCTCATGGCGCATTCCCGGATAGAGCTTTGCCTTAACATGATTATAACCTGCCCTTCTCATACATTGAACAGCCTGAGCAAATCTGCGGCGTCCCCCGATGCATGGATCCTCCGCACCTCCCAGGAAGAGTATCGGCAGCTTTGGATTCGCACAGAGCCACCCGTCCCTGGCGTATGTCTCTCTCATCAGCTCAAAGAGCGTCAGATACCCGTCAGCAGTAAACGTAAAACCACAGAGAATGGATTCCTCATATCTGCGCACTACATCCGAATCCGAACAGCCCCAGGCAAATTTGCTCTTCTCTTTTCGAAATTTTGCTGCATAGGATCCGAAGGAGAGCACCTCCAGGAGCTTACATCTGTGGCGTTCTCCCAGAATACGCTTCTGTAAAGACGCTATGGCAATTCCCAACAGCAGAAGCGGATTCTTCGACGGAGAGCCGCACACAATCAGAGCCTCCATATCTCTGTCATACTTTTTGGCATACACACGCACAGCAAGAGAACCCATGCTGTGTCCCAGAAGGATCAGCGGCACTCCCTCCCAGCACCGGCGCGCATAGCGCGTAATCTGGTGCAGATCTGCCACCAGTCCGTCTGCTCCCTGTCCGTACATATATCCCAGATCATTTAAAGACTTCACACTTGCACCGTGTCCTCTGTGATCGTGAATGATACTCGCAATACCGTGCTTTGCCAGGAAGCGCATAAAATCCAGATATCGTTCCTTATGCTCGCACATCCCATGGCTGATCTGGATGACAGCACGCACCTCGTCGGGTTCCACAATCAGCACCTCCAGTTCCAGGGCGTCCACCTCAGACGCAATTTTCCGTTTCTCTTCTCTCATTGTCCTTCTCTCCCAAAAGACTGCGGGCTTTCTTCCCCGATGACTTCCCTGTGCTGCAATTTTCCCGCAGATTCCTTCCCAAATACGAAATAAACCTACGCTTTCCTTATTCCCGCGGGCAACGGATCAAGCGGACATAATTCCATGTCCATTCGGTGACCGCCGCGGGGAGCTTTTCTTTAATGATAGCAGTTTAACTTCCAAAAAGCAATCAGAATTGTCCTTCCGGACACTTGACATTTACCGGTTTTTGTTACAGTATTGGAATGTATTTTAGTTTTTGACATCAGGAGGTAAGTATTTATGAATACATCAAGAAATGAACGTCTGTTCCATTTTATCGGCGAGAGCCCTACTGCGTTTCATGCAGTGGAGAACGCGCGCCGTATGCTGCTCGACTCCGGCTATACAGAGCTTTCAGAGCAGGATGTCTGGGAGCTTTCTGCGGGAGGAAAATATTTCACGACGCGCAATCATACGTCCATCGCGGCTTTTCGGATTCCGAAGGAGTCCTATACACATTTTCAGATTATTGCCAGCCACAGCGATTCCCCTTCTTTTAAGATCAAGGACGGCGGCGTAATCACTGTGGAGAACCGCTACGCAAAGCTCAATGTTGAACGGTACGGCGGTATGATAGCATCAAGCTGGTTTGACCGTCCGCTCTCAATTGCCGGGCGCGCGCTTGTGCGTACGGAAAATGGTGTCAGAGAACGCCTTGTCAACATCGCGCGCGACCTCGCCGTAATCCCAAATCTCGCCGTTCACTTCAACCGCGAAATTAACAACGGTTACGCCTACAACTTCAGCAAAGATCTTCCTGTCCTGTTTGCAGACTGCCGCAGGGAAAATCCTCTGCGCTCCCTTGTCTGCGAGGAGCTTGCGGTCTCCCCGGACGACCTGCTCGATATGGATCTCTTTCTCTACTGCCGCCAGCCCGGCACACAGATCGGCGCTGACGGGGAATTCATCCTCTGCCCGCGTCTTGATGACCTGCAGTGTGCGTTCTCCTCTCTCGAGGGATTTCTTTCATCCGAAACATCCAGGAGTACCGTACAGATGGCGGTCATCTTCGATAATGAGGAGGTTGGCAGCCAGACACGCCAGGGCGCGCTCTCTACATTTTTAAAGGACTGCATCGAGCGCATCCGCGACTGCTCCGGAAAATCCGTTCAGGAGCACTTAGCAGCACTTGCCAAGAGTTTCCTTCTCTCCGCGGACAATGGTCACGCCGTACATCCAAACCATCCGGAAAAATCTGACGTTACAAACCGCCCTTATGTAAATGGCGGTGTGATCTTAAAGTACAATGCCACGCAAAAGTATACCACCGACTCCTTCACTGCCTCTGTGGTCAAGGAGCTCTGCAGAAGAAATGAGATCCCGTGTCAGACCTTCTCCAACCGCCCGGATATTGCGGGAGGTTCCACGCTCGGCAACCTGTCCACCTCTCAGGTATCTGTCCCAACGGCGGACATCGGTCTGGCGCAGCTTGCGATGCACTCTGCCTGCGAGACGGGCGGCGCGGAAGATACGGAATCTCTCTGCCGCCTGATGACCGCATTCTACGACACCGACATTTGTCTGCTCCCCGGCGGCTTTACATTCGCATAAAATACGAGCTCCCCGGTATGCAGCCATTGCCGCACCGGGGAGCTTTCTTACTCTGTTTCTTCATATATTCTGGGAACTCTCTTTCCGTCAATTCTGCAGATCTGCTCATAGTTGAAGCTTCCTGCCAGATTCGAGAGTTCCTCTGCAGTGATCTCATCTTCTCCGTCGCGTCCGATCAGCGTAGCCACGTCCTCGACCTTTACATCCGGAATATGACTGACGTCCACCATCATCTGATCCATACAGACTCTCCCAAGAATGGGAGCTCTCTGCCCGTGAATCAATACGCAGCCCTTGGACGAAAGTGCCCGCGGATAACCGTCCGCATATCCTACGGAGACTGTTGCAATCCTCATTTCCCTTTCCGTCACATACGTTGCGCCGTAGCTTACACCCCTACCTGCGGGGACGTCCTTGACATGGATCACATGCGCTTTCCACTCCAGAGCCGGTTTTAAATCCAACTGCTCCTTATGTACCTCATCAGACGGATACAGACCATATGTCACAATGCCGGAACGCACCATATCGTACTGCGCCTCGTCAAGCTCCATCAGACCCGCACTGTTGCCGAGATGCTTCAGCGGGATATCAACACCGCGCTCCTCTAACATGGAAATCATGCGGTCAAACTGCGCCATCTGTTCCCTCGTAAAGCTCTGGTCATACTGATCCGCACAGGAGAGATGCGTGAAGATTCCGTCCGCGCTGATATTCTCCATAGCAGCGATCTGTGCAATCCTGTCAGCCTCCGCTTCTTCCACCTGGAAACCGATGCGGGTCATCCCCGTATCTACGGCAATGTGCACCCTCCCCTTCTTTCCGAGCCGTCCTGCCGTCTCAGAAAGCCCGGCGGCGTCTTCCAGCCGATAGACACTCTGCGCGATATCATATTGAACCAGTGTCTCATGCTCGCGTGGAGATACATATCCCAGCACCAGAATCGGGTGCTCTATTCCGTTTTCCCTCAGCTCCACAGCCTCCGGAAGCGTTGCCGTGGCATAGCAGTCCGCCAGATCGGAGAGTGCCTGTGCTACGCGCACCGCTCCGTGTCCGTAACCGTCCGCCTTGACGACAGCCATGACCTTTGTGCCGTCTGTCACACGCTTTTTTACTTCCTTTATATTATGGCGAATGGCCTCCAGATCAATTTTCACAAAACAACGAATATACTTTTCCATGCTGCCCTTCTTTCCCGCTTCCTACTTCTCTGCTTTCGGTATTGCGGTATAAATATTTTTTACATTTTTAAGAACTACATGCGTTCTTGTGGCGGATACTCCCTCAAAGCCCATAAGCTTTCTGTGAATCCCCTCCAGAGCCTCCGGGGAACTGCAGGAAATCTTCATCAGGAAATCAAAATCCCCGGTCTGGTAATAGCATGATACGATCTCATCAAATTCCTGAAGCTTTTCCGTAAAGGAGTCGTAATACTTCGGGTGCTCCAGACTGACCTCCATTAAAGCGGTCATATGATTCCCCGTAAGCTTGTCGTCCACAATAATGGTATAGTTCTTAATCACGCCCGTATCCTCCATCTTTCGGATGCGTTCAATAACGGCAGACACAGACAGATGAATAGACTTGCTGATATTGGATGCAGTTTCACGGGCATTCTTCTGCAATATTCTCAGTATCTTATAATCAATATTATCCAAGTATAAATCCTCCGTTTCCTAATCTCATCCCCCGGGTCAGACGCAGGCGCATCTTTCCCTCATCCTGTTGCCACAATTTCTTATTATACCAAGATCTTCACAAAAGTCCATAAATTTTATAAAAAAATCATACTTTCTCTAAAGATTTTTCGGTGCATTCTCTCTTTTCCGAAACACCCGTCCTTCTCACGCGGCTTAAAATCCCCACGCACAGAAGCAGAATCAACGGAAATATCGCCGCGCACAAAAGACCCGCCTTTAAATTGCCTCCAAACGCATCTGATACAGTCCCCACAATAGAAGGTCCCGCGCTGCATCCCACATCCCCGGCAAGTGCCAGCAGAGCGAACATCGCCGTACCTCCCTGCGGACAGCGCGACGACGACAGGCTGAACACGCCGGGCCACATAATGCCCACAGAGAGCCCGCAGAGACTGCAGCCCAGAAGAGACAAAAGCGGAGACGGCGCGAAAACCGCAAGCATATACGCCGCAATGCACAGCAGGCTGCTCAGCGAGATGAACTTCTTCAGGTTAATCCTCTCCCCGAAAATACCGTAAAATGCTCTCGACGCACCCATAAATACCGCAAAGGCGCATGGGCCGAGCAGATCTCCAAGCGTCTTGGAAACGCCAAGTCCCTTCTCGGCAAAGTACGAAGACCACTGGCTCATGCCCTGCTCGGATGCCCCTGAGCAGATCATAAGCACGAAAAACAGCCAAAACAGCTTCATGGAGAAGAGCTTCCGGACAGGCACGGACTCCTGCTCCTCTCCATAGGCCTTCACCGGCGCTCCGGCAAAAAGGACAACATTGCAGATCGGCACAACTGCCCATATCACCGGCAAAATCCGCCAGTTTTCAATGCCCGCTGCAACAAAGAACAGCGTCGACAGCAGTACCACGCCCACATGTCCCCAGCAGTAGAAGGAGTGCAGCAGGCTCATCGCAGACGACTTTTCATCTGTCGGCAATGCCTCCACGATCGGGCTTATGAGTACTTCGATCAGTCCTCCGCCCACTGCGTACAGGGCAATCGCAGCCAGGATGCCCGCATACCCATTTCCAAGGACTTCCGGTAATACGGACAGTCCTACAAGTCCCGCTGCCGCAAAGACATGCGCCGCTACGATCGCCTTCTTATATCCAATCCGCTCCACATACCGCGCGGCTGCCAAATCTATGACAATCTGCAGCAGGAAGTTAAACGTAACAAGAAACCCGATCTGTTCCAGAGAAATCGCGTATTCCCGCTGGAAGGTCACAAACAGAAGCGGCGCGAGGTTATTTACAATCGCCTGGGTGATATAGCCGATATAACTCGCGTACAGCGTTCTCTTATACTTTCGTTCCATAATATTCTCCTTTATCCAACCAATTCCCTCCTAATTATAAGTATCCTTTCTTTCAAAAGCAAGAGAGGATTGTCGCGAAAATCAGATTTTTAAAATTTTTTCAAAAAACCTGTTGACATTTTCCAGGTTCTATAGTATAGTATCTTTTGTCAGATGGAACACCGTATGACACAGAGAAATGCGCGAGTGGCTCAGTTGGTGGAGCGCGACCTTGCCAAGGTCGAGGCCGCGGGTTCGAGTCCCGTCTCGCGCTCTTGTTTTTTCCCAGCAGATGATACTGCTGGGTTTTTTTATGTTTTGGCACGCCAAAAGGCACGGCCTTTTGACCATGCCCTTCTATGCTCTTAATATTGCACTCAGTACATACTGACTGTTTGAAAAATTCTTCTGCGTGATCTCACCCAGCCGGATCAAATCCACATCGAGCCACAGTTCTTCCGCTGCAACCATCATATTCGCGAACATGATGCCAAAGTTAAGCTCATCCCACTTCCCAAACTTCTCCACACCATGCTTTTTGGAAAAGATATGGATACGGTTGTCATATACCACGAATCTCCATGGCTGGCTGTTCATTGTGGACGGCGCGAGTCTTGCCGCTTCGAGAAGCTGATTCATCCACTGGCGAGGAACCTCTTTGTAAACGCAAAGCTCATCAAGACTCAGCCTCTTTGCCTCGATTTTCTTTCTGACATGGCTCCCTCTGGCGCGTCCGAACGCCATCAGTCCCACGAGCTTCTTACCATTTCTGCGCTGGAACTGTCTGGCCAGCTTCATGCTGCCCAAGAAGCAGGTGCCAAGTCCCATACAGCATAGCTGCAATGCCATCTGCTGCATCTGATATCCCATATTCATCTGATACCGTTCTCCCTCTTCTGAGTAGAACGCCAGATAATACGGCGCCTTAACACCGAACATGCCAAGTCTCTTCATCTGTCCCTTTGTATTATCCAGCACGGCAATCTCAGCCCCGAACTGACCGAATAAACTGTCCACCTCACGGAAGTGATTCTCGATCTGCTCCAGCATATTTGCCGCCAGAGCCTCCATATGATAGCTCCGCACAGACTTTCTCACAAAAATCGCTTCATACAAATTCATACTCTCACCTTACTCCGCCTCCCGGCGGCCTGCTATTTGCTGTCATACGGCCGCTGCTCCCCAGCATACACGCCGCGTTAATTCTTTCGTAACATTATTGTAACATAATTTTCCTTATTTTCAAGGGGTGGATTACTTTTTTTAAAAACGGGTTGACATTTCCCCTTTTTCATTGTACTATTGTACTAGGCACTTAACACAACGATACAGGAGGTGTTTACATGGCATGGAACCTGACTTCCGACAGACCCATTTATATTCAGCTCGTCGAGAAGCTTCAGCTCGACATCATCACAGGAAGCTACCGGCTCGGCGAGAAGCTGCCCTCCGTGAGGGATCTCGCCTCAGAGGCGGCGGTCAATCCCAATACAATGCAGAAAGCTCTCACAGAGCTGGAGCGCAGCGGTCTTGTATATACGCAGAGAACCGCAGGACGTTTTGTCACTGACGATCCGGCTCTGATCCGGAGCATACGCAGAGATCTCGCCGCATCACATATCCGCGATTTTATCCGAACCATGCGTCAATTCGATATGAGTGATGATGAGATTCTGCATCTGATAGAGGAAATTATGAAGGAGGAGATAGAATGAAGGAACTTGTCACCTGCAAAAACCTTACCAAACAATACGGTAGCAAGCTGGCACTGAACAATATCAACCTTTCCCTGGAGCCCGGAAAGATCATCGGTCTGCTGGGTCCCAACGGAAGCGGAAAGACAACACTGATCAAGATTTTGAATCAGCTCACTTTTCCCACATCGGGCGAAGTCCTTATTGCCGGAAATCCCCTGTCTGTAACTACCAAATCGCTGATCTCGTATCTGCCGGACCGCATGTATCTCGGCAACTGGATGCACGTATCGGACGCCCTGGATTTCTTTTCGGACTTCTATACGGATTTCGACCGCAGCCGCGCACAGGATATGCTCAGCAAGCTGAATATCCGTCTCTCGGATACAATCCGCGCGATGTCAAAGGGAACGAAGGAGAAGCTGCAGCTTATTCTCGTGATGAGCCGGAGAGCGGCCCTCTACTGCCTCGACGAACCCATCGCGGGCGTAGACCCGGCGGCGCGCGATTATATTCTCTCAACAATATTAAATAACTACGCCCCGGATGCCGCAATTCTGATCTCCACGCATCTGATCAGCGATATTGAGAATATTCTTGATGAGGTCATCTTTATCCGGGACGGAGCAATCGTCCTGCAGTCATCTGTAGACGATCTTCGCATCCAGAACGGCAAGTCCGTCGACCACGTATTCAGGGAGGTGTTCAAATGTTAGGAAAATTATTGAAATATGACTGGAAGTACAGTTGGAGGCTGCTTGCCCTGTTAAACGGCGCACTGCTTATCTTCTCTCTTCTCGGGCAGCTTGGCTCCCGCGTCCTGTGGCACGGCAGTGAGATGATCTCCAGCATGCTGGCTGCCCTCTATGTATTTATTTATGTGCTGCTTTTCTCAGGATCTCTGATTGCGACGCAGATCATTCTGGTTGTGCGGTATTATAAGAATTTCTACACCGACGAGGGCTATCTGCTGCACACGCTTCCGGTAACAACCGGCGAGAAAATATGGGCAAAGTTCATCAACCATACACTCTGGACGATTATCAATATTGCCTGCCTGATGTTCTCTGTCTTATGCCTTTTAGGTCCGGCAGAATGGGGGAATTTCTTCAACCTGTTTCCCAAATTTTTCTCATCCCTTTCCTCCGCGCTGAATCTTCCGGCCGCCGTAGTCGTTATCGCTGCTCTTGCCGCAGTGCTGCTGTCACTTGCCTTTATGATTTACTCACTGTATTTCTGCATAAGCGTCGGAAGTCTGTTCCCGTCACACAGGGTCATCGCTTCCATTGTCACATATGTGGTTCTCTATTGTGTCATACAGTTCGGCGCGTTCGCATACCTTATCAGCAGCACACTGTTTATTGATCGGAGAATGTATGGCGCCCACCCCGCTTCCGCTTCCGGAACGTTCGGAATCGTATATACAGGCGGTATGCTCCTGCTTCTTGCAGGCAGCGCTCTATTCTACGGTTTCAGCTACTATGCAGCAGATAAGAAGTTAAATTTGGACTGATCATTATGCAAAAGAGATCTCCGCTCCAGGCGGCGGTCTCTTTTTGCTGTAAAATTGAACTTTTTACTTTTTATTGAACTTCTTAATTTTAATATTGAACTTATCCAAAAGGTGTGCTATCATGTGTTTATGTAAATTGAACTTCCGGAGGAAACATAGATGTCAAAAGAGATTTTTGCACAGAGACTCAGGGCAGCAATGGACCGGCAGGGCAAAAAGCAGGTGGATATTATCCGCATGGCATCTGAGCAGGGCGTGAAGCTCGGCAAGAGCCATATGAGCCAGTATGTCAGCGGCAAGACCGTCCCGCGCGCGGATCTTCTGCATTTTCTCGCAGAGGCGCTGCAGGTAGATGAGGACTGGTTAAAGGGCAGGACACCTGCTGGGGAACCGGAAGCTGCTGATCAGGAAAGCAAGAGAGAAATGATAGCTTTAGGAGGAATAAAAATGCGGGAATTTAAGAAATCTTCAAAACTGAACAATGTATTATACGACGTCAGAGGTCCGGTTGTGGATGAGGCGGAGCGAATGGAGGAAGCCGGCACTCAGATTCTGAAGCTCAATATAGGCAACCCGGCGCCTTTTGGATTTCATACGCCGGACGAGGTTATCTATGATATGCGCCGCCAGCTTACAGAGTGTGAAGGCTATTCTCCGGCAAAAGGACTCTTTGCTGCGAGAAAGGCGATTATGCAGTACGCACAGTTAAAGAAGATTCCAAATGTTACAATCGAAGACATTTATACAGGAAACGGCGTCAGTGAACTTATTAATCTGTGTATGTCGGCGCTGCTTGACGACGGAGATGAGATTCTGATTCCGTCCCCGGATTACCCGCTGTGGACAGCGTGCGCGACACTTGCAGGCGGAAAGGCCGTCCACTACATCTGCGACGAGCAGTCTGACTGGTTCCCGGACCTCGACGATATACGCAGCAAGATTACAGACAGAACGAAAGCGATCGTTATTATAAATCCGAATAACCCCACGGGTGCACTCTACTCCCGTGATGTGCTCCAGGGTATTGTAGATATCGCCAGGGAGCATCAGCTCATCATTTTCTCCGATGAGATTTATGACCGGCTTGTCATGGATGGCGAAAAGCACATCTCTATCGCTTCTCTGGCGCCGGATCTGTTCTGCGTGACATACAGCGGTCTTTCCAAATCCCACATGATCGCGGGGTTCCGCATCGGATGGATGATTTTGAGCGGTAATAAGAAGATGGCAGCAGATTATATTGAAGGTCTTAAAATGCTCTCGAATATGCGTCTCTGCTCCAATGTTCCGGCACAGTCTATCGTGCAGACAGCCCTCGGCGGTTACCAGAGCGTTGAGAATTATATTGTTCCGGGAGGACGCATCTACGAACAGCGTGAGTTTATCTACAATGCTCTGACTGACATCCCGGGCATCACCTGTGTGAAGCCGAAAGCAGCCTTCTATATGTTCCCGCGGATCGATATCCAGAAGTTCAACATCACCAATGACGAGCAATTCGCTCTGGATCTGCTTCGCGATAAGAAGATCCTGCTGATCCACGGCGGCGGATTCAACTGGCATCAGCCTGATCACTTCCGCGTCGTATATCTGCCGCGTATCGAAGTACTGAAAGAATGCGCGGAGAAAATGGCTGATTTCTTCAGCTATTACCATCAGTAAGCGCAATAAGAGGGATGCCGGACGGCATCCCTCTTATTGCGCTTTGTCCTTTATTTTACCATAAATCTGTCAAGTCTTTCCAGAAGCTCTGAACAGTCATCCGAGTGAATCTGGACAGTCAGAGGCTGAGACAGATCCAGACTTAAAACACCCATGATGGATTTGGCGTCGATCAGGTATCTGCCCACCACGAGATCCACCTCAATCTTATAATCATTTACTACGGTTACAAAATCCTTTACCGCGGAGATTCCCTCCAGCTTTACCTCAATTTTCTTCATAATATTCCTCCTGTTATTCGCTGCAGCGAGCCGCAACATCTCTTAAAAATGACTCCCAGGCGTCTTCATGATCTACGAAATATTTCGGGCAGACTTTACCTGTAATATCATAATGGCGAATAATGCCGGACGCCGGATCAATCCCAAAACGCCGGCAGAGCCATGCAGTGAGCTCCACCAGCGACCGATACGTTGCATCGGTAAACTTCCCGCTCTCATCCGGATGGCAGCACTCAATAGACAGCGTATCCCCATTTCTGTCATTTGACGCATAGGCAATCTCCGTACTCGGAATACACTGGATAATCTCTCCGTCCATACCGATCACGAAATGGCTGCTTGCCTGAGTCTCGTGACTGTCTTTCAGCCCTTCAAAGTAGTCCCTGTTGTTCTGCGCCGTAGTCCCCGGATTCGCAGTATAATGCACAACAATCCCGTCGATCTTCTCCAGTGCAATTCCAGGCCTCGATTCCGGATTTATTGTCAGAAGCTGAACATCCAGTTCCGGGGCTCCCTCCCAATCTTCGTCAACCTGCTGCGCGCTTACAGTTTCCCGCGGCTGCGCGAAGAACAGCCGCCTGCACAGGGTTACCAGGCCTATAATACACAGAAAGGCAAAACAGATCAGTATAATTGCTCTGCGCCGAAGCTCACGCACGCGGTCCTGACGCGTTCTTCTCCTGTATTTTCTCCCGCTTCTTCTGTTCCCCATATTTCTCCCATAAAAGAGGGCTGCCCTGCGGCAGCCCTCTGTCCTTCGTGAAGGGCACTCTCTGCCCCATATCTTATTTGTCGTCTACGCTGTAGTTTGGTGCCTCTTTTGTAATATGAATATCGTGCGGATGAGATTCTTTTAAGGACGCAGCAGAAATTTTGACAAATCTTCCTGTCTCCTTTAACGTCTCAATATCCTTCGCTCCGCAGTAACCCATACCTGCACGGAGTCCGCCCATGAGCTGGAATACGGTATCTTCAACCAGTCCCTTGTAAGCAACACGTCCTTCTACTCCTTCCGGAACAAGCTTCTTCGCGTCTGACTGGAAGTAGCGGTCCTTACTGCCGTTTTCCATTGCAGCGATGGATCCCATGCCGCGGTATACCTTATATTTTCTTCCCTGGAAAAGCTCAAAAGTTCCCGGGCTCTCATCACAGCCCGCAAACATACTTCCCATCATGCAGACGTTAGCGCCCGCAGCGATTGCCTTTGTGATGTCTCCGGAATACTTGATACCTCCGTCAGCGATGATCGGAGTGCCTGTCTCCTTTGCTGCTTCATAGCAGTCCATAACAGCCGTGATCTGCGGAACACCAATGCCGGCAACGACGCGCGTTGTACAGATCGAACCCGGTCCAATACCTACCTTGACCGCATCCGCTCCTGCGGCAATCAGATCTCTGGTAGCAGCTCCTGTAGCCACATTTCCTGCGATAACCTGGAGATCCGGATATTTCTCCTTGATCTGGCGCAATGTCTTGAAGATATTTGCAGAATGGCCGTGTGCGGAGTCAATGACAATTACGTCCACATGCGCACCCACGAGAGCATCCACACGCGCCATAACATTCGATGTAATTCCGACTGCAGCGCCGCACAGCAGTCTGCCCTGCTCATCCTTGGCGGACAGCGGATACTTGATCTGCTTCTCTATATCCTTGATTGTAATGAGTCCCTTCAGGTTAAAATCGTCATCTACAATCGGAAGCTTCTCTTTTCTGGATTTTCCGAGAATCTCCTTTGCCTCTTCAAGCGTCACGCCGACCTTTGCGGTGATCAGTCCTTCGGAAGTCATAGACTCCTTAATTTTCTTCGTGAAATCCGTCTCGAACTTCAGGTCACGGTTTGTGATAATTCCAACAAGCTTCTTGCCCTCTGTGATCGGAACACCGGAGATACGGAACTTCGCCATCAGCTCATTGGCATCTGCAAGTGTGTGCTCCGGGGATAAGAAAAACGGGTCAGTGATGACACCATTCTCGGAACGCTTTACCTTATCTACTTCCTCTGCCTGCTGTTCGATCGACATATTCTTGTGAATGATGCCGATACCGCCCTGGCGTGCCATTGCAATCGCCATGCGGTGCTCTGTTACGGTGTCCATGCCCGCGCTCATCATAGGAATATTCAATTTGATTTTCTTTGTCAGCCAGGTAGATAAATCTACTTGATTCGGAATCACTTCGGAGTATGCCGGTACCAGCAGTACATCATCAAAGGTAATTCCTTCGCCAATAATTGTACCCATCTTTCTTCCTCCATCTCGCTTTAGTAGTTTGTTACTGATTATCGTTACAGTTCAGACAGACATCAAAAAGACATCCGGCTGAACTGTAATAATTTGTTTTGTTCTATAGTCTAACAAATCTTAATTGCGTTGTCAATCGTAAAAAACTTTTCTTGGATATTTGGAGCGAAGGTCTTTTAACATTCCCTCATCCGGCTCGAAGAGCACCATCTGAAGCTCCTTGTTTTTGGGAATAATCAGAGCGTAGATTTTATGATCATCCATTCCCGAGGAAAAATCCACTCGCTTGATATTTCTGTTCTGGCGGTAGGAATCCAACTGGTGGGACTTCTCCGGAGCCAGGATCTCCATCTCGCTGAACTCGTAGCTCGCCGCACGTTTTCTCTTGATCTTGGAAAAAATGCGATCCACGTCCATAGATCCGTTGACGTATGTGTACTCAAACTCCACATCCAGTCTTGGCAGAAACAGATAACACAGCACGCCCATTCCCACTGCAACCAGCAGGATAACCGGCAGACCCATCAATCCCAGCAGCCCTGTCACTGCTGTCACTGCAATCGCCGCAACCTTGATTACAGACTCAAGCGGCGTCTTTTTCTTCTTTACAAGTACCTCTGAATAGAAATCTCCCATCTCATTACTCCTCCAATAGATTCTCTAAAAGTGTTACCGCGTTATCCACATTCGGTGAATTCGCGATGACGGTGAAATACACCGGCTCATACAATACCAACCCCCATTTGTCCAGCAGTTTGCTGCCGTCGATGCGCACGCCGTATTCTGAGACTCTGTCGCCCATCGCAGCAATCTGGTCGCTGCTTAAATACTCTGACGGCTTGAGATACATCTCCTGCTCGCTGTAATATTTCATTACATTTTCACTGCAGATCAGGACATCCATCGACTGCGCCGCTACCATAGTGCTGAACTTCATGATAATATTCGGGTCGGTAAGCTCCACGTCGTCGTTAAAATAATAGGAGGTATCTACCGTCGCCGTCTCATGCTTGTCCCCGGTTCCCAGCATCTCGATCAGCTCATCCGTTATCTCCGTACTGTCGGAGGTAATCGAACTGTTTGCCACTCCGAGCGTCATAAGATTGACCTTCTGGGAATTCTGGTACATTGTGACGAACAGAGAGATCAGCATAATTACCACAACCAGGACGACCAGCCAGATCCTGTAGTATTCCCACAAATATCCGATCTTCTGTCCGAACGTCATGGATTTGAGCTTCTTCATCTCCAGCTCGTGCTTCTCCTTGGAAGTCATGTCTGACTCGTACCTTTTTTCCATTTTTCTTTGCTGCTCCTTTATAAAGTCTACAGATATTCTAGCACAAACGGGGGGCAACGTCTATGCGGTTGCCCCCCGTTTTTCTTAAAAGTTTGTGAACTTTATTCCGGAATTACATCATTCCCATACCCGGATTGCCTGCCGGCATTGCCGGTGTCTCTTCCTTGATGGTGGATACTACGGACTCTGTGGTCAGTAAGGTAGAAGCTACGCTTGTAGCGTTCTGCAGTGCGCTTCTGGTAACCTTAACCGGATCCAGGATACCTGCTTTTACCATATCCACATACTCCTCGTTGTATGCGTCAAATCCGATGCCAACCTCGGACTCTTTTACCTTGTTGATGATTACGGAGCCTTCCAGTCCTGCGTTTGCTGCGATGTAGTACAGCGGAGCTTCCAGAGCCTTTAAGATTACGTTTGCACCTGTCTTCTCGTCTCCGGACAGGGTAGCTGCGTACTCAGCAAGCTTGTTGGTAGCGTGGATGTATGCGGAGCCGCCTCCTGCGATGATACCCTCTTCCACTGCTGCTCTCGTAGCCGCAAGGGCATCCTCCATGCGGAGCTTAGCCTCCTTCATCTCAGTCTCTGTTGCAGCGCCTACACGGATAACTGCTACGCCGCCAGCCAGTTTGGCAAGTCTCTCCTGTAATTTCTCTCTGTCAAAGTCAGAGGTTGTCTCCTCGATCTGTGCTTTGATCTGGTTGATTCTCGCAGTGATTTCAGCTTTGTCGCCCTCACCGTCTACGATAACAGTGTTCTCTTTCTGAACCTTAACGGATTTTGCACGTCCTAACTGATCCAGAGTAGCATCTTTGAGATCCAGTCCCAGCTCCTCGGAAATCACCTGTCCGCCTGTCAGAACAGCGATGTCGCGCAGCATCTCTTTTCTTCTGTCGCCGTATCCCGGTGCTTTTACAGCTACTACAGAGAATGTTCCTCTTAATTTATTGACAATCAGAGTCGTCAGAGCCTCACCCTCAACGTCCTCTGCAATAATCAGCAGCTTGGAGCCGGACTGTACGATCTGCTCTAACAGCGGAAGAATCTCCTGGATGTTGGAAATCTTCTTGTCTGTGATCAGGATGTACGGATTGTCCAGAACTGCTTCCATCTTATCCATATCCGTTGCCATGTATGCGGAAATGTAGCCGCGGTCGAACTGCATACCTTCTACAAGGTCGAGCTCTGTCTTCATGGTCTTGGACTCCTCGATAGTGATAACGCCGTCGTTGGAAACTTTTTCCATAGCGTCAGCTACCATCTTTCCTACTTCGTCATCTCCTGAAGATACTGCTGCTACTCTTGCAATCTGGTCCTTGCTGTCTACCTTCTTGCTCATGGAGAGAATCTCCTCAACAGCTTTCTCAGTAGCCTTCTTCATTCCCTTTCTCAGAACGATCGGGTTAGCACCTGCTGCCAGGTTCTTCATTCCCTCATGGATCATTGCCTGTGCCAGTACGGTCGCTGTGGTGGTTCCGTCTCCGGCCATATCATTTGTCTTGGAAGCAACTTCCTTGATGAGCTGTGCGCCCATATTCTCAAATCCGTCTGCAAGCTCGATCTCCTTTGCGATGGTAACTCCGTCGTTGGTGATCAGCGGAGCGCCGAAGGATTTGTCAAGAACTACATTTCTTCCCTTCGGTCCAAGTGTCACACGAACTGTATCTGCGAGCTGATTTACACCGCGCTCTAAAGCGGCTCTTGCGTCTGCGCCAAATTTAATTTCCTTAGCCATGATTTTTTGTCCTCCTGATTTCTAACGCTTTACTGTCAATATACCCTGCTCTTATTATTTTACAACTGCAAGGATATCGTTCTGTCTTACAATAATGTACTCCTCGTCTTCCAGCTTAACCTCTGTTCCTGCATATTTGGAATAGATGACCTGGTCGCCGACGGAAACTTCCATCTTCACTTCTTTACCGTCCACAACTCCGCCCGGTCCCACTGCAACGACTTCAGCCTGCTGCGGCTTCTCCTGAGCCTGTCCCGGCAATACGATACCGGATTTTGTTGTCTCCTCTGCTACTAACTGCTTTAATACGACTCTGTCACCTAATGGTACTAACTTCATTATATATGGCCTCCTTTGATATGATAACCTTGTTTCCTCTGTTTATTAGCACTCATCTTTATCGAGTGCTAACCGATACTCATATATTAGTGAATTACCCTTATTTTCGCAACTTTATTTTCGCCTGTTTTTTGAGGTGTTTAATGGTATTATCTCTTTTAATCTCTTATTTTCTCATTTTTTCTTATGATTTTCATTTTATAGATTTTTTTGTAACTGTTCAGAACCTTTGGGATTCTTTCTCTCTTTGTTCCGGAAGCATGAATATTGTATGACGGTATTCGGCCGATTATAACCGCAAAAGAGCCGCCGCCTGTTCTTTGGCAGCGGCTCTGCTACAAATGAGCTTATGCGTTGTTCTTTTCATGTCCTTTGATATTCTTGCGGGCTTTGAGCTCCTTTAATTCATCGAAGATAACTTCATTGAGAACCTTGATATATGTTCCCTTCATACCGCTTGAGCGCGACTCAATGACACCGGCACTCTCAAACTTGCGCAGCGCATTTACAATTACAGAACGGGTGATTCCCACCCGGTCTGCGATCTTGCTCGCCACGAGGATGCCCTCATCACCGTCCAGCTCGTCAAAAATGTGGATAATCGCTTCCAGTTCTGAGAAAGAAAGTGTATTGAATGCAGACTTTACAACCTGAATCTTCCTGTTCTCCTCTACATTCTCCTCGTTTACGGACCGCATCATCTCAAGTCCTACTACTGTGGTGCCGTACTCACTGACGATGATATCCTCAATATCATACTGCTTGCCGCTGCGGTACATAAAGACCGTTCCCAGGCGTTCGCCGGCAATGTCGATGGGGTTGATGATCGCACAGTATTCACGGATGCCCTCTCCCTCAAATCCCAGGGTCTCCAGATTTACATTTTCCTTCGTCGATAATACGCTTAAAAAACGGTCGTTCAGAAGGGAATCCACATATCCGCCTACTTTGTCCTCTATGAGCTCCGTGATCTCTTCTACCCCAGGACACAGGCTGACTCCCAATACCTTTCCTTTCTTGCTGATTACCAAGATATTGGAGTCCAACGTTTCCATCATCACTTTACAAATATCATTGAACACTACCTTTGTTGAATTGTTATTGTGGAGCAATTTGTTGATTTTTCTGGTTTTATCCAATAATTGTACGCTCATGGTATTCTCCTTCCCTGTTTTTTTAATTTTCCGTAACATTATACCTTTTTTAGTGTAACATATAATTTTTTGAATTTCAATAATATTCACTATTTTTTTTGATTTTTTTCTGATAATTTTCTACAGACTGCTCAAAGCATGAAATGGAAAAAAATACCGTGCAGCATCCGCATACAGGATACCGCACGGCATCTGACGTTCTATATTTTATTCTTCTTCCTTCGGCTTGGCGCACACATATCCGCACTGTTCGTCGGCGCAGACCAGCTTATTTCCCTTTTCCAGCATATAGCCGCCGCACTGCGGACATTTCTGTTTGGAAGGTTTCTGCCAGGACATAAAATCACACTCCGGATTGTTCTCACAACCGTAGTACTTTCTGCCCTTCTTGGTCTTCTTTAAGATGACCTCGCCGCCGCACTTCGGACACTTCACGCCGATCTTCTCCAGATATGGCTTTGTGTTGCGGCACTCGGGGAATCCCGGACAGGCGAGGAACTTTCCATGAGGTCCGTATTTTACTACCATATTTCTGCCGCAGAGCTCGCAGATCTCATCTGTGACCTCATCCTCAATCTGCACCTGTTCAAGCTCCTTCTCCGCGGCCTTAACAGCCTCCTCAAGATCAGGATAGAAGTTTCTGACCACCGTCTTCCACTGTACAGAGCCGTCGCCGACCTTATCGAGCAGGTCCTCCATCGTCGCGGTGAAGTTCACATCCACAATACTCGGGAATGCTTTCTTCATCATGCTGTTTACCACCTCGCCCAGCTCGGTGATGTAGAGATTCTTATTCTCCTTTGCAACATAACGGCGGTTGATGATGGTCGTAATCGTCGGAGCGTACGTACTCGGACGTCCGATTCCGAGCTCCTCGAGCGTCTTCACAAGCGATGCCTCGGTATAATGTGCCGGCGGCTGCGTGAAGTGCTGCTGGCTGTCGAACTGCTCGAAGCGGAGCTCCGTGTCTTCATCGATGCCGCGCACCAGCGTCACATTCTCCTTCCTGCTGTCCTCCTCCTGCACATACACAGACATGAATCCGTCAAACTTCACTTTGGACGCCGCCACTGTGAAAATATAGTTTTCCGTCTGTTCCTTCGGCTGCGCCTTGATCTTTACGGATGTCGTCTCGTACAGCGCCGCCTGCATGCGGCTCGCCACAAAACGCTTCCAGATAAGCTGATACAGACGGTACTGATCCCTTGAGAGCGACTCCTTGATCGTCAGCGGCTCCCGCGTCACGTCGGTCGGGCGGATTGCCTCGTGAGCGTCCTGCACCTTCTTGCCCTTGTTTCCGTCTGTCTCCAGCTTCGCGGTGTACTTCTCTCCGAACTTCTCTGTGATGTAAGCACGCGCTGCAGTATCTGCCTCCTCGGAGATTCGCGTTGAATCGGTACGCAGATAGGAAATCAGACCAACCGTGCCGCTTCCCTTTATATCCACGCCCTCGTAAAGCTGCTGAGCCAGGCGCATTGTCTTCTGCGTCGAGAAGTTAAGCACCTTCGCCGCCTCCTGCTGCAGCGTACTCGTCGTAAACGGCAGCGGAGCCTTCTTTGTGCGCTCTCCCTTCTTCACCTCCGCAACAGAATACGCCGCGCCGTCAAGATGGGTGAGAATCTCATCGAGCTCCTCTTTGGAGTGAATCTCTATCTTTTCCTTCTCTTTTCCGTAGAACTTCGCGTTCAGCGGCTTCTTTTCGCCCGGGATCGTAAACTGTGCTTCCAGAGTCCAGTACTCCTGCGGAATAAACGCATTAATCTCCTCCTCGCGGTCAGCGATAATGCGCAGTGCCACGGATTGTACTCTTCCGGCGCTTAAACCCCTCTTGATTTTGGCCCAGAGTATCGGGCTGATGCGGTATCCCACCATGCGGTCGAGGATTCTTCTGACCTGCTGCTCATTGACCAGGTTCATATCGATATCCCTTGCAGACTTCAGGGACGCCTTCACAGCATTTTTGGTAATCTCGTTAAACGTAATTCTGCGCATCTTGCTGCTGTCCAGATTCAGCGCCTTGGATAAATGCCAGGAGATCGCCTCTCCCTCCCGGTCGGGGTCGGTCGCAAGATAAACCTTGTCCGCCTTTTTTGCCGATTTCCGCAGCCCCGCCAGAAGCTCTCCTTTTCCGCGGATTGTGATGTACTTTGGTTCGTAGTCGTTTTCTATGTCAATTCCAAGCTGGCTCTTGGGAAGGTCTCTGACATGACCATTCGATGCGGCAACCTCATAATTGGCGCCTAAAAATTTCTTAATTGTCTTCACTTTTGCCGGTGATTCCACAATTACAAGATATTTTGCCACTTCATCTGCCTCCTGTTATTCCTTCTGTTCTGCCTGATGCAGACACATATTTTTACCCAAATTACTAACAACATACACCAAAACATCCTTCCTTGCAAGTCTTAAATTCATTTTTTATGATTTCTTTATCAATTACGGAATCGTTTCCGATCCCCCGGAAAGCTCCATAAAACACTGAAATTCTCCGCCGGATACCGTGACTGTGCCGGAGAGCTGAAGCCTCGTCAGAAGGGCATTCAGCCGCGAAAACGAAATACCGGTCGCAGCGGCAAGCGCATTGCGGGTGCGTGCGCCGCCCCGTATGGCGAGACAGACACATCGTTCCTCAGGTGTAAGCATCCCCTGTACGCCTCCCGGCTGCGTATCTACACCAGACGCCTGCTCTGTAAGCCCCAGCTCTGCGAGCACATCCGCGGGAGCGCGCGCGATCCCGGCGCCCTCGGAAATCAGCCAGTTGCAGCCCTCGCTCAGCCTGTCCGTGACGCGTCCCGGAACCGCCATCACACTCTTCCCTTGTTCCAGCGCCAGATCCGCAGTGATCAGGGAACCCGTCTCAATGCCCGGAAGAAATCTTTTAGCGTTGGCTATTTTCCAAAAATATATGTGTCTTTTACATATCCTATGCCTTTACCCTACGGGGGTGAAAACTTAGGGGTAAACACCCCCTTAATGGGGTGGGTGAATCTGTTTCTTCTATATAAGTAGTACTTCGATTAACTTCATATAACCACAATATAATTTCCATAATCAAAATCCTATATGCACTTCCTTTTACGCGCAAAAGTATTATACACCTTTGTACTCTAGTGTAGTTGACTATATAATCTTATTGTGCCCGCTCCGGCGGGCTTCCCTACCCGGAATCATAAGGGGGAAAGAAGGTGATAAAATTGAAAGGGAATTTAGACTTACAAGCGAAGTGGACTGGATCAGCAAAAGAAGAACGGAGAAAAGCCGCCAAGAAGAAAATCAAGTCTGCATATGAGCATCAGGCCGAAGTTGAAATCATCCCAGCAATTTCTGACCTTGAGAAAGACAAACCAAAGACTCTACGAGTTGCTGCCTATTGCCGAGTCAGTACGGATGAGGATGCTCAAGCTGGAAGCTATGAACTACAGGTGCAATACTATACTGAACTCATCAAACGCAACCCGGACTGGGTCTTTGTTAAAGTCTATGCAGATGAAGGGATTTCAGGCACCAGTGTGTCTAAACGCATCCAATTTAAGACAATGATCCAAGACTGTAAAGATGGCAAAATCGATCTTGTCATCACCAAGTCCATTAGCCGCTTTGCACGTAATACGCTGGACTGCATTTCTTATGTTAGACAACTTCGTTCTTTAGATCCACCTGTAGCTGTTTATTTTGAAAATGAAAATCTTAATACACTGGATCGAAGGAATGAAGCATTTATCGCTATGTTAAGCAGCGTAGCACAAGGGGAGTCAGAAAATAAATCCGAAGCCATCAAGTGGTCAATCAAACGGAGATTTCAAAAGGGGCTGCCGCTCTGCCCCACCTGGGCACTGCTCGGATATACTACGGACGATAACGGCGATATGATCATCGTAGAAAACGAAGCCGCTATTGTCCGTTTTATTTACGAAAATTTTCTTGATGGAATGTCCGTAAAAGATATTGCGGAAGAACTCACCCGAAGGAAAATCCCAACGGTCAAGGGAAATGATCACTGGTGTGAAGGCACCATCTACAGTATGCTCCATAACGAGCGTTATTGTGGTGACGTCATTATGCAAAAGACTTACACGCCAGACTGCTTGTCACATCGTTCCGTAAAGAACCGTGGGCAAGAACGAAAGTACATTATGCGTGACCATCATCCTGCTATCATCAGCCGGACTCAGTGGGTTGCCGTACAGAGTATCATTGGCTCCGGCCGCAGGAGGCGCAAACGTAAAAAACATCAGCCGCCGCCGATTGCATGGACACAGGCTAAAAGAGGACAACTCAAAGGATTTGTCGTCATTGATCCGCATTGGAAACGTAAAAGTCTGCCAGATATACTGGCCAAATTAAAGAAATAGGAAGGAATGTACTATGTTAGAAAATTTTGAAGTCATTGAGATTAAGAAAGTTGTAGAACCAAAAGAAGCGCCATTGAATATTATTGTTGAGCCAAAACGCATCCGTTTTGTAAAAGCTGTCACAGAAACGCTAGGCTATCCGCCGTATGTCCGTTTCCTCGCCAATACAAAAGGCCAGCAGTTTGCTGTCCAGATCGGCCGTGGAAACGAAAGCAATACCTACAAATTTTCAAAACCAAAGGAAAAGCAGAAATCTGCGATCCTCATCCAGAATGAAATTATGATGGCTGTTGTCTGGGATATGATGCCGGAATGGAACCGTGAAACTAAATATATCATAACCGGTACCTATAGTAAAGAGGACAAGGCGATTATTTTCAACCTGAAGACCGCTGTCCCGTATGAAAGGAAACAGCTTATGAAGAGTACGCTTAACAAATAATAAGCGGGAGGGGCAGCCCATTTTTACTGGTAAGGGCTGCCCCATATTTTTATGGTTCCACGCATACCTGACTTCCATCCAGAAAGTAAATGGTCAAATCTCCACCTTTTTCAAAAACGATGTGATCCAGTACGGCGCTGACCAGCGGCTTGCCTTCTTTTATCCTGCCACTTTCTGCAGTTAACCTGAGAAACTGTTCTGCACGGTATGCCTCTAACGCATTTCCCTCCGCCATCTTCTTTTTCCAGTCTTTTGCCTTGTTATCCCGTTCTTCGACAAGGTGATCCCACGCAAGCTGGAAGGCTTTGTACAGGTATTCTTCTCTGATCGTCCTCCCATCGCAGAGGTGTTCGCCCTTTTTCGCATAATGCTGTCCGCATTGCCAGACTTTGATACGTCCTTCCAATCTCGTGATGGTTCTCCTGCTGAAGGTATGTCCGCAAATCCCGCAGATGATCCGGTGGCTCAGTGGATTCTCATCGGTATACTGTCCCATAGATGTCAAGGAATGCTTCTTCATGAATGCCTCCCGCCGATCCAGTTCTAGCTGGACTGCTTCCCAAAGCTGCTGGCTCACAATCGGTGGATGATCTTCTTTGATATAATACTGTGGAAGTTGCCCTTCATTTTTTACAGATTTATGTGTCAGATAATCCGGCGTATAAGTTTTCTGCAGAACGGCATCTCCCATGTGTTTCTCATTCCGGAGGATACTTTTGATCTGATTGCACGTCCATTTACTTTTGCCCATACAAGTAGGAACCTCTTTTTCGTTAAGAATCTTCACAATTACATCTGGATTGATTCCTTCCATAAAAGATTCGTAAATCCATTTTACCACTTTTGCCTGTTCCGGGTTTATGATCAGTTTACCGTTTTCATCAGAATCGTAGCCATAGAAACGATTTGTATTAAGGTGATGGATGCCTCTCTTAAAAAGGGATCGAATTCCCCACTGGCAGTTTTCCGAGATGCTCCGGCTCTCATCCTGTGCAAGGGAGGACAGAATCGTAAAAAGCAATTCTCCCGTAGAATCCATCGTGTTAATATTTTCTTTTTCAAACCGAATTCCAATTCCTAAGTCTTTCAGCCTCCGTGAGTACATCAGACAATCCTGCGTATTTCTGGCAAATCGGCTGATGGACTTTGTGATCACCATATCAATCAATCCTGCCTCGCAATCCGCAATCATCCGGTTGAACTCATCTCGTCTTTTAGTGCTGGTTCCAGAAATACCTTCATCAGCGTATATCCCGGCCAATTCATAGTCCGGGTGGCTGGAAATATATTCTTTGTAGTAGCTTACCTGATTTTCAAAAGAATTCAGCTGCTCATCCTGCTCACTGGACACCCTGCAGTATGCTGCTAATCGAATTTTCTTCTCCGACATGGTGCGTGTCCCGACCACCTGTGGTCTTGCCGGAATGTGTACAACTTCTCTTGCCATCTCAATCTTCCTTTCTGTAAGGGCAGTCTTGTGACTGCTCATATTCTTCTTTTGGCATCGCCGTATAAAGGCGGTGTCCATATTCATTTTTATATGCAATGACTGTTACCGGTTCCGTGATTTCACCCCAGTCTTTTGCCGCTTCTGCTGGGAAGTACATCCCCTTGCATCTCACAAAGTTCTCGGCCCGATGCTTATTCCGATTTGTCGAGCAAACCCAATACTCCATCCCTTTATTCCATCTATGGGTGAGTACCTTTCCACAGTTCGGACAGAATAATTTCCCGCTTAAAGGATAAACATTTCGAGTATAGCGGGGAGTTTCTGGCTTCGGGGCCTTTTTATAGGAAGGTTTCTTCGGTCTTTCCGGCTTTGGCTCTGGTTTGGTAACCTCATACGGGCAATCTTCAGAAGCCTCGTATTCCACTTTTGGAATAGCTGTGAACCGCTCCATCCCATATTCATCCGTATATTTCAGAACCGTCATTGGCTCTTTCAATTCGCCCCAGCTGCTGGCGATCCGGTTCGGAATGCAAATCCCCGGACAAGCGTCTTTTGATACCTTCCTGTGCAGACCGCACACCCAGTTCTCATAGCGTTTTTTCCCTTCCCAGCGATGCATCAATACTCTTCCGCAATATGGACAATAGAGCATACCAGACAGGGGATAAGTGCTGTGCGTACTGAGATTTTTTTCTTCACTGATCGGCGTGACATCGTAAAGTTCCTTATTTCTTTCCAATAAAACATCCTGCACCCGATACCATTGCTCTCTGGTAACGATTGCAGGATGTGTGTCTTTCACATACCACTGATCCACTTGACCTTTATTTCTTCTTGTACGGCGGCGGCTGTCCCGATAGGTCTTTTGTAAAATTCGGTCACCCATATAGGCTTCCTGTCGGAGCATCTTTGCCACTTGTCCGTAGTTCCACTTCTCGGCTGCAATTCCGGGAATCTGTTTTTTATTGAGATAATCCGATATCTTGGTCACCCAGATCCCTTTCTCCGCAAGATCAAAAATCAGGCGGACAATTTTCGCTTTCTCCTCATCGATGATGGGATTGCCGTCTGCGTCCTCTGTATACCCGTAGATTTTTGAAATCGGGAAGTTCAGTTCTCCCTTTTCAAATTTTCGCCGGATACTCATGCTTACATTGCCGGAATTGCTCTCACTCTCCGCCTGTGCAAATGCTGCCAGAATTGTCAGGAGCAATTCCCCTTCTCCGGAAAGCGTATTGATCTTCTGCACTTCAAAATAGATACCTACCCCAAGCCGTTTCAGTTCCCGTGAATACTTCAAAACCGTCTCCGTATTCCTTGCAAACCGTGATACGCTTTTGACAAGAATAAGATCAATCCCGCCATTCCTTGCCTCTTGGATCATATTCAGGAAACCGGGGCGTTTTTCCTTATAGCCGGAAATTCCCAAATCAGAGTAAATGCCGACAAAATTCCAATCAGGATTGCTTTCAATTTTGTCTTTGTAATAACGCATCTGATTATCATAAGAATCTTCTTGTTCATCGCTATCCGTAGAAACACGTACATAAGCGCAAACTTTCTTACGCTCCAGTTCTCTTTCTGCTGATGGTTGAATTACTTTTATCTGCACCCTGCGCACCTCCTTCGTTTAGGGTAGTCTATATATCACTCTAAACTGCCGATTAGTCAAGCAATAACGGCGCTATTTCTCGCAGAACTTTTTTCCGTAAAAAAGAGCGCCCGGTAGCTTTCGCCACCGGGCAAATCATCAAAGTCTCTTAGCATAGTCAAGGGAAATCCATCCAGCGCCGCTCTTGAGTTTACCCCAACCGGCAGTAGAACCCGTGCCAGATTTTACCTCAGTAATGGTGAATACGCCTTTCCCCGTATACTTGCCGGTCTTGGCATAATTCGTGCCGGGGCCTTTGCGGATGTTCAGATCCGTTGCTGTCACCTGTACCAAGAAGGAACCGGTAGAGCTTCCAGATCCAGTCTGCTTTCCAGTGTAGACAACTTTGCCGCTCTCATCGAATACAGAATAACCTGCATTGGAGTCAGCGCATTTCTTGGCGTTATCCAGATTGTTAAAGGCTCCCTTCTGGCTCTTGGCATCCGACCAGCTTTTGCGGACACGGTATAAAACCGAGCCTGCCGAGTCGGAGGAAGAACCTCCCAGTGCGACCGTTACCTTGGAGGCCAGATCCCCAAGGCGGGAATACAGCCAGTCTCCCGGACAGGACTTGTTCGCAAACCAGCGATGGACGGTCAGTACCATCTCATCAGACTTCGGCGAGTAATTCAGCGTCTTATTCTTATCCTCCAGCCAGAGAAGTTTCTTCTTCCCATTTCGCTTGCAGATGTCCGTGCAAAGTTTCACAAGGGAATTATAAACGGCTGTGGTCATTGCGTAGGGAGCGTTCAGATCGCTGGCGCACTCGATAGTGACCGCCCTCTGGTCGTTAGCGCTGCTGGAAGAACACCAAGAACGGTTCTTCTCCTCCACGCAAAGAGCGATCTTCCCATCCTTTCCAATGCCATAGTTACAGCTGGCCTCTCTGGACGGGCTGGTAAAGCATCCGCAGATGCTCTCTGCCGTCAGCTGGCCGACCACGCAGTGGGGCGTGATCCGGTCAATGGAATGCGTCCTCTGTCCGGAGTGGTTCGGGCTAAGTTTTGTGTAAGATACGAGGGAACTGTTTGTGTAAGCCATTATTCATTACCTTCCTTTCCGTTTTCTGCTCTGTCATGGAGCTGTTCTAATACCGTTTTGATCTTTTCCGGGATGGGGAGTCCCAGATGCCCTGCATTCTCCAGCAGGCTCACGCCTTCGTTGGAGATGTAGAAAAAGATGACTGCTGTCCGTAAGACCGCTCCCGTACCGATCACCTGCGCATCGATGATGTTCGCAATCCCGACAAGCAGGAAGATCAGCACTTTGCGGAAGATC
>CALWSC010000007.1 GCA_944384105.1 uncultured Lachnospiraceae bacterium
ATAGTCTTTGAGCATTTGCTGTATTACATTCATGAGACTATTATGAAGCAAAGAAAGGCAAAAAACAAGCCCTTACCCCTCAAGATTGAGGGGCAGGGGAGTTGAGATGCCGTAGGCATTTTTTTATCCGTCTGAATTTTACAGGATAGTGATAAAGCTGCCGGCAGAACGCAGAGGGAGTTAAAATTCAGTTGGAAGAAATGCAGTCTCCTGCGCGTTTTTCAGGAGAAGCTGAAGCAGGGACTCGTCCCGGAAGAGATCCCGGATGAGGGTAAACTCCTGCGTCATCGTGGTCTGGCTGACTGTGCGGTTGTCTGTGTTAAGGGTGACGAGGATTCCAGCATCCAGGAAGCGGTCCAAGGGATAGGCAGCCAGACTGGGGGCAGCGTGGGTCTGGAGGTTGCTGGTAGGACACATCTCAATTCCGATGCCGCGGCGTGCGACTTCCTGCATGAGATCGGGATCCTGGATAAGGGCAAGTCCGTGTCCGATACGGGATGCTCCGTATTCTATGGCAGTGCGGACATTCTCCACATTTCCCGTCTCGCCGGAGTGAATGGTAAAGGGAATTCTGCGGCGGCGCGCCTCCTCGAAAAGTTCGTGGAAGAGTGTGTTGGGATAGCGGGACTCATCTCCGGCGAGGTCGAGTGCGCAGACGCCGGAGCCGGAATCGCCAGAGATGTCGTCGAGCAGCCGCATATTCATATCAGGAGAAACATTGCGCATGGCGCAGGCGATAACGCCGTAGGAAATCCCCGTTTTCTCTTTGCCGCGTTCCAGGCCGCGCAGTACACATTCGATGACCTCACGGCAGGAGAGCCCTTTTGCGGTTGAGAGAATCGGAGCGAACCGCACCTCCACATAGCGGATGCAGTCGGGAACAAGAGACTCAAGAAACGCTTCAGCCTCCTGTTCGATATATTCTGCAGTCTGCAGACACTGCACTGGTATGTCAAACTTTGTCAGATACTCGGTCAGAGAAGTGCAGCCGCTGTCCACGCAGATCTCCCGCGGTGCTATCCTGCGTCCCAGGTGGCGCTCCATCATCGGGACAGACAGAGAGCCGTCGAGATGACAGTGCAGATCTATTTTTGGGAGCTTTTGGAGATTCAGCATAAGATCAGCCTCCTTTCCGCAAATCAGATGAGAGACAGAGCCAGCTCAATCATGGTTCCGAAGCCGTTCTGGCGTTTTTCGGCGCTTAAAGATTCCTTCCGGTACAGATGGTCAGAGACCGTCAGAATACCGAGTGCCTTTTTGCCGGAATAAGCTGCGTTCATGTACAGAGCAGCACACTCCATCTCCGCGGCGAGTACGCCCATGCGCCGCCAGGAATCGTTTACTGTATCCGCGGCATTATAAAAAAAGTCGGAGGAAAGGACATTTCCGACATGAACCCGCAGAGAGCGCGCTTTCGCATTTGCAGCGGCCCGGGAGAGAAGCAAAAAGTCAGCAGTCGGTGCAAGGGTTCCCGGGAGATGGTACTGACTGGCGTAATTCGAGTCCGTGCTGGCGCTCATCGCCAGGATGATGTCGTTGAGTCCGATATCGTCCTGAAGCGCGCCTGCAGAGCCGACCCGGATAATCTGTTCCACGCCGTAGAAATGATACAGCTCATAACTGTAAATTCCCATAGACGGCATTCCCATGCCCGCGCCCATGACGGAGACATCCCTGCCGTTATATGTGCCAGTAAAGGCATACATATTCCGTACTGCGCTGACGCGCCGGGCATCCGTAAGATACGTCTCAGCGATAAACTCCGCCCGAAGCGGATCGCCCGGCATGAGCACAGTGGGAGCGATTTCGCCGCATTTTGCCGCATTGTGAGGAGTTGGCGTATTGTTCATATGGTAAATACCTCCATTCTTGCTTTTATAAGGTTATGATACCACAGAAATCCTCCGGTGTGAATTAAGGACTGGAAATTTGATCGGAGTTTGCTATAATAGGAAAGTGTGTGAAAATCAGACAAATGAGGAGGACGCAGCTATGCGTTATGAAGAATTTAAAGAGGGTATCCGCGACGGGATTCCGATCTGCCTGGGCTACATTTCCGTGTCCGTAGCTTTCGGGATGACGGCCGTACTCTCCGGAATTCCAGTGTGGGCGGCAGTGCTGATCTCGCTTACAAACGTGACGAGCGCAGGACAGTTCGCAGGAACCAACCTGCTCGTGGCGCAGGGAACGTATTTGGAGCTGGCGCTGACGACGCTGATCATCAATATCCGCTACTTTCTGATGTCGCTTTCCGTATCCCAGAGAGTGGAGGAACGCATGGGGATAGGAAAAAGGCTTGCGGCCGCGTTTGGAATTACAGACGAGATCTTCGCGGTCTCTATGCAGCGAAAGAAGCGTCTGTCCGCTCCGTACATGGCAGGATTGATTCTGACACCGGTGCTGGGCTGGACGGGAGGCACGCTGATCGGAGCGACTGCGACGTCGCTGATGCCGCCGATTCTCTCCGCGGCGCTCGGCATAGCGCTTTACGGTATGTTTATCGCAATCATCATTCCTCCTGCACGGATTCACAAAAGCGTGCTGTATGCAGTGCTGCTCGCAGTGGTGATGAGCTGCTGCTTTTACTGGATTCCGGGGCTTAAGAAGCTCTCGGGCGGATGGTCAATTATTATCATTACCGTGGCGGTGAGCGCGCTGATGGCGTGGAAATTTCCGGTCTCGCCGGAGGATGAGGAGGACGAGTGATGCAGGAAATCAGAATCGGATATCTGCTGGGAGGAATTGCGGTCATGGCGGCAGTGACGTACATGATCCGAATGCTGCCCATGGCGATCTTCAGGAAAAAAATCAACAATATTTTTATTCAGTCATTTCTGTACTATGTGCCGTACACGGTGCTTGCGGCAATGACATTTCCAGCGATTTTCTACAGTACCCAGTCCGTTCCTTCCGCTGCCGCGGGCTGTGCTGCTGCAGTACTGCTTGCGTATAAGAGAAAGGGACTTCTGATCGTGGCTGTCGGAGCTGCTGCGGCAGTTTTTATTGTTCAGCTTGCCATGAATCTGATGCTGTAAAGAAGAAGAAAAGGGGGCTGCCGTACGGCAACTCCCTTTTTCCGGGGTGATATGATTAAGTTGAGATGATTTCTGTTACATGAGGCAATTTTTGTTCTTTAGAATAATCCTGTGATCTTTCCGTTCTCGTCAACGTCGATCTTTTCGGCCGCCGGTACCTTCGGCAGACCAGGCATGGTCATGATCTCTCCGGTCAGAGCTACGATAAAGCCTGCGCCTGCAGAGATCTTCAGGTTGCGCACCGTTACCTCAAAGTCAG
>CALWSC010000008.1 GCA_944384105.1 uncultured Lachnospiraceae bacterium
CTGTGCTCGTTAGGTCGATTGCGGCGTTTGCCCCCCGCTCCTGAAGAATCTGCTTGATGCTCTCATTGGCGCGGGCGCCGAGGATACCGATGTTGAGCGCATTGCTCTTTACTGCGTACTGCTGTTCTTCCTGCTTTTCCTTCAGGTACCTGAGGAATTTTCCCTCATCAAAGGTTTTTCCGGAGAATTTCTCATATGCCTGCGCCATCTCACGGATTCTCTGTGAATAGAGCGTCACTCCGGCATCCTTTGTGATGCGGGGTGTGTCCAGCATATAGATAAATGCGTCGGGGAATTCATCTCTTAATACATCATAGAGACGGCGGATGCTGTCGCAGCACGTCGTGAGTATCACGCCCTCATAGCCGCCGCGCATAACCTCCTCCAGCACACCCTTGGCGAAACTGCAGATATTCGGGTGCATCCGGATTTCCGCCTGATTAAAGTTCGTCACATCCGGTTCAATTCGTTTCATCTGTACGCCCATGGATTCAAAGACCTCAACGGGCGCATATTTGCATATATATCCTAACATACTCTCTTCTCTTCCTTTTCTGCCGCGTCTTCTTTGCTGTCCTCATCGAGCATTTCCAGAAATGCCTCCAGCCTTGTCCGGATCTGTCCGTCATGGCTGTTGCGGCGGTCAATGCCGTCTCCGTCGAGAATCAGCATCGGGATCTGCATATCCTTCATCTTCTCTTTCAGGAGAATACTGCCGCCCGAGGACTGCTTACATCCCCAGTGGCAGAACTGAATCACGGCGTCCGGATGCAGCGTTTCGGCGAGTTTTCCAACCATATCCGCCTTATGGGAGTAGGAGCCGTTGTACAGGTTGCGGATGATTTTCGTCGCCAGTGCGTGAAACGGTCTGCTCTCATCCATTTCCTCCATGGAATCGAGGATAATGTCGCTGGCAATGATCTGATATTTCCGGCTCGCGTTAAAATAGTTCTGCAGCGTTTCCTGATAAAACGGAAGCAGATGGATCCAGAGGATTTTCTTTCCCTCAAATTTCGGGTAGTTCTCGATATCTTTGATCATGAAGCGAATAAGGTCGAGAAATTCCTGTGTGCCGATGAGCAGGTGCATTCCCATCATCATGTAAAGATGGCTGATGAGCTCTCCCGGATAGTAGTGTTCGCTCTGCAGCTTGAAGAAGCGCACAAGCTCTCTTCTCGTCTCATTTTCAATCCGGATCGCATTCTGCAGTTTTTCCTCGTCAAAGCGTTTGCCAAATCGGCTCTCCAGCTGCTTTGCAAAGGTTTTAAGCTGCTCGGCGAGGTATTCCACAGACGCCTCGTCATCGCGGTAAGGAACATCAAGAAATGTAAAGGGAACTCCCTTTCGTTTTTCAAGATAGCGAAAAGTGTTCAGGTTGCCGTCGCAGGAAAGGGAGGTCGTGACAGCATACTGCGGTACGGGCACAGATCCGCTGTCGATGGCTCCGACAAATGTCTTATGGTAAGAACACAGTGTGGGTGCAATACCCGTATTCTGTGCGTAGTCGATAAAAAAGTCTTCCAGGCGGTAGCCGCTGAAATAGCAGGAAAGGCATTCGATCGAAAGCGTGCTGAGCCCGAAGCATCCGATAATCTCACAGGGCGCAAAAATATTGCCCCACACATAGCTGTCGGGACGCGCCAGAGAATCCGCCACAAAGGACATCATCATCGCCTCAAGCTTCTGGTATCCCTTGGAGATTCCTTTCTTCGGCAGCAGCTTTGTCCTCAGCTTATTCGCCCGAAATCCCAGAAGCATCTTATCCCAGCTCTCACCGGGATGCGCTACCGTCTGTTCTTTTACATGGTCAATATATTTATCTGCAATCCACATTGTTTTCCCTCCGGTTTCATGTATTAACCCTATTATGTCAATCAGGTGTTTACAGAATAATGGTATACCACATTTTCAGGAAAAATTCCAGAGGTGATTTTACTCCTAATGATGGAATCCTTTCATTTGCCCCCGCAGTCTCTCAAGCTCACAGCCGTAGCGCTCCTTCTGCTTTTCATTCAGCGCTCCGGCTGCAGTGAGCTCCTTATATCGCGCCTCATACTTTGCAAATGCCTCCTGAGCAGCGTCCTTATAATTGTTCGCCGCCTCCAGCTCTACCTTCCGGCAGAGCGTTTCCAGCTCCTCATGTTTCTTTTTCTGGATTCCAAACATGTCTTTCCCTCCCTCAAAAAATTCAGGTCTGCAGGCCGCGGTCTCACTTTTGCTGTCCGGTACATACGCCGGCTCCTCGAGGATGCGGCGGACTGCTGTCTCAGAGAGCAAAAGCTTCCCGGCAATCTCCATTGCATCCATTCCCTGCGCCTGCAGGGTCAGTACCGCCTTTGTCTCACGGATGCCTGCAAGTCTTGCCTCCTCCAGCCGCTCCTTTAAGCTTGCTCCGCCCATCCATCCTGGCAGCACATCCTTATTTTCACGCAGTATATCCGCCATCTTCTTCGTAAGCTTCCCGGCCATCAGCTGCTCCTGCTTCAGACGCGGCGGATAATCCTTCTTCTTGATCTTCTGCTTCTTATCCCGTGCCGATTGAATCAGGAACATCTGAATCCTCAGCTTGTTATCCTCGTATAAATCGAGGGATTCGTAGAGCTTCTTATAGTAATCGTACAGCAGCAGCTTTGTCCTGATAATATTGCCCGGCGTTGTCTGCGTGCTCACGAGACTTCCTTTTGTCTTTACATAATAATACACGGGCTCCTTGATCACCTCAACCTTCGCCGTGTACCGCAGATACTCAAGGTTAAAGAGAAAGTCCTCGCACCACTGCAGCTCCTCGGAGAACAGCAGCTTATACTTCTTGATAATTTTCCTGCGGTAAAGCTTATTCCATACGACTCCGTAGTAAAAGTCGGACGCCTTCTCCATCATAACCTGCGCGAACTCGGCACGGCTGAGCGTACCAGCCTCCTCAATCGCCCCACTCTGATAGAGCTGCCGGCCGTGTACACGGCAGTAATCCGCGATCACCATGTCACTGTGATTCTTCTCCAGCGCATCCACAAGCAGCTCTGTGGCCCGCTCCGACAGCCAGTCGTCGGAGTCTGCAAACTGTATGTAATCTCCATGTGCCGACTTAAGCCCCAGATTTCTGCTGTCTGATACCCCGGAATTTTCCTTGGTAATCGCAAGAATCCTCGCATCCTTCTGCGCATACGAATTAATGATCTCTCCTGAGCGGTCTGTGCTCCCGTCGTTCACAATAATTATCTCCAGATTTTCATACGTCTGGGTCAAAATGCTGTCCAGGCACCGCCCGAGTGTCTGCTCACGGTTATATACCGGAATAATAATACTGACCTTTTTCTGCTTCGTACCCATCTCTTTCCTCCTCAGACGCGAAAACGCCAGGTATAGAAGCCCTCAGCCGGAGCCATCTCGTCCAGCAGCCGTTTCAGAGACGCGCTTTCGTGATAGACAGCAATACTCAGTGTCCCGCCGGGAATACTGATAATCGCATTCTCCTTCGGAAGCAGGATATCAAGCTGTCCTTTCTGCTTTAAAATAACTTTTTTCAGAAGCCGTACTACCGTCTCACACCGCTTATCCTTCAGCCAGCCCTCCCGCTGCGTGCGAAGCGGCGTAACCTCCTTGACATAAATCTCAAACGGAAAGCAGCATAACAGCTTGAGCACCAGAGATACCGCCCTGGTGCAGAACTGCTGCAGCTGCTTGTCCTGAGAAAAATACTGCTCCGCCTCATCCGCAAATCCTTCGGCATAGGATGCCGTCTCCGGAAAGAAATCGATCACCCGGTAATCCTCGGCAAAAAGCATGTTCATGCGTTCTGTTCTCGTCATATTTATTCAACCTCTCCTTCGTTTGCATCCTCCATGCAGATCTCCTCTTTCTGTATGAAGTCCTCAACTGTCAGTTCCACCACTGCCTGCGGCACATTGACGGACATTCGAATGAACTTCTCCTTCTGCGCAGCCGCCCGGGATGCCTCGGAGAAAATTTCCTCCAAAATGGAGCGGTTCAGCGCACCGCCCCTCCAGTGAAATACAAAGTACCGCTGTTTCTTTCTCAGCACCGCAGCAAGCCGCTTTCCGACATCCTCCAGCTTTGTCAGAGACAGCCTGCTCTCCTTATAGTAAAACCGGTTTCCGTCTGTACACTGCGGCACCGGATAGACGAGCGGCTGGTGGTCGCGAAACAGTCTCTGGTCATCCAGATTATAATAGTCAAACCGCTTCTCCCCGTATCTGCCAAGCGAATTATCAAACGTTGCGTCCAGATGGTACCAATGCTTTCCCAGACGAATCACGTTCCAGGCATGGCGGTAGCGAATCTTCTTTTCCGGGTTTGCCTCGCTGATCGCGATGACGCACTCAAGTCCCAGACGGCTGCAGAGAATTCTGACCGTCTTTGCAATTCCCTCACAGACGCCGATTCCCTGCTGAAGCGGACCGATAATTTCATGGGAATATTGCTTTTTCAGCTTGTCATACGTCACATTTTCACAGATAAAATCGTGGATGTACCGCTCCTTTTCCTCATCTGAGAGATTCTGCGCCGGACGCACCAGACGTGCGATACGGCTCTCAAGCGCCTTCTGATGCTCCCGGATCTTCTTTCTCTCGAACATATATTCCGGAAGGATCTGCACGCAGTCTGAGGTGTCTGTGAAGCGGTACTTAAATCCGCTCACATAGAAGATTTCCGGATAGTCAAGGCGCAGCCGGAACAGGATATCCGACAATTCGCTGCCGGACAGGCGCAGCACCGGAAATCCTGATGATGCCGCCCGAAAGCCATCGAGCATTGCACGGTAGACACTCTGCTGTGCCCGGTTCATCTGCTGAAAATAATACTCCTGCCTCATCCTGCTGTCTCCTGTCCGCAGTATTCGCACATCACAAGCTGGTGCAGCGCCCGTGTCGCGCAGATATATCTGGCCTGGCGCAGAAGCACGCCTGTGTCTTTTTTATAAATGCAGGCTGCCTGATCGAATTCCAGTCCTTTCGCAAGGTAGAAGGCCGTCACCGTAAGTCTCCTGTGAAACGCAGAGCTGTCACGGTCAATATAGCTGTACGGAACACCCTGCTCGCTTAGCAGCCGGCAAATTTCCTTCGCCTCGCCCTCGCTCATCGCGAGAATCGCCGATGTCTCCTTGTGACCCTCGAAAGAATTCAGCTTTTCCAGCACCTCCTGTACCGCGTCCGTGAGATTTTCGGCGCAAAGCTCCGTCACCGGTTCCCCATGGCGTTCAAAAAGTTCCAGATCCTTTACGCCGGTAATTGCGCAGGCATATGCGGCGATCTCCGCAGTATTGCGGTAGCTTTTCTTCATGATGATTCTGCGGACATCCTTACCGAAAATCCGCGGCAGAAACTGCAGCACATCCTGCGTCTCTTCGTCCATCGTCTGAGCCCAGTCGCCGAGTATTGTCATTTTACAGTCAAACAGCCCCTTTAAAATCGTATACTGCATATACGAATAATCCTGCATCTCGTCCACAACCAGATGGCGTATATTTCTTCTCGCGCCCCTGCCCCAGAGACGGTATTTCAGATAAAGCATCGGGAATACATCCTCATAAGCCAGCGTGCGCTTTTCCTTCGGAACGTCCGGAAGTGCCGGATAACCGCAGCTCTCCAGCAGTCGGTTATACAGCACATATAAGTCCGTCGTCTCGTACATTTTATAAAATTTATCTAAAATCTCCTGTCGCTTCTCATCAGAAATCGTCTTATCCCGCAGCGTCTCATACTCGTCGATCACATACTCCGCTACCGCATCCATTCTGGCGAGCAGCGGATGATCCTGAAATTTAAAATAAAACAGATCAATGAGCTCCTGCTCCGTCTTCTCAAACCCCTTAAATTCCAGATTCCTGAAGTTCATCAGCTCATCCTCCAGCATTGCGAGAAACATCTCCGTCTCTCCGACAAAGTCCTCGGACTGCTTTCTGCGGAATCTTAAAAGCTCCTCCTCATCCATACCCGCGAGCATCCGCTCGATATGATTGTATCTGTCCTCACAATCCTCCACCGTGCCGCGCAGCTCGCGGTATGCAAAGAGATCAAAGCTCATCTCGCGGATCGGTTCCTCGCCAAGTTCCGGCAAAATATGGGAAATATAATCTGAAAATACACTGTTTGGCGACAGAATAAGGATATCCGAGGACTTCAGACTGCCGCGGTCGTGGTACAGCAGATAGGCGATCCTGTGCAGAGCCACCGACGTCTTGCCGCTTCCCGCCGCTCCCTGGATCACCAGTATGCGGTCCTTCGTGTTGCGGATTATCGCGTTCTGCTCCCGCTGAATCGTGCGCACAATATTTTTCAGCTGTACGTCTCCGCTGCTTCCGAGCTCCTGCTGCAGAATCTCATCATCGATCTTCATATCACTCTCGAAAGCATAGACCATCCTGCCGTCCCGGATCTTGTACTGCCACTTGGACGTGATCTCTCCTTCCATCGTGCCTGCCGGCGCTTCATACGAAGCCGCTCCCTGGTCGTAGTCGTAGAACAGCCCGCTCACCGGCGCCCGCCAGTCATAGATCAGCGGCACAGCTCCCGTGCGCTCGGCAAAATTTCCGATGCCGATATAGAAGCGCTCAGGCTCGTCATCCCCGTCATAGAGGAAGTCTACCCTCCCGAAATACGGAGAATCCAGCATTCTTTTGAGCCGGTGCCTGAACAGAAGCTTCTCCTCATTTGCATGCATCTGCTGAAAAAGTGCCTGCTGATTGTCGAAGTTCTCATACCCGTACTCGTCCATCTCCGTGTAGCTTTCCCAGTAGTATTCGTGCATATTTTCAATATCCTTCTGCCCCTCATAGATATCCTGAGAGACCTCTGAAAGCCGTTTCTTCAGCTTTTCGAGGACCTGATCCAGAAAGAGTATTTCATTTCCGTATGTCGTATCGGTCATATCTGTCTCATCCTTTTCCTTGTGATATCTAAGTATTATAGCGCAGAATTCAGGGTTTGTATAGAAGGTTTTGGAAGGATCCGTATCCGCAAGTTTTGCTTCTGCTCTGCCGGTGCGTTCTGTATGCTCTGGACATAGCGGCAGTCGCAGATTCTCTCAGGGATTCCGGATAAAACCATAGATGCACACCTTAAAAACAAAAAGGATCGTCTGAATAAGAGTATCCTGGCTGAATATTGACGAGTAAACTTGGCAGTTATATGATAGTTATATAAAAAATTTATCTTGATCGAAACTGCCCGTTCACTTTTTCTTAGGTGCATAATCCTTCATTCCCGGAACAGCACCGCCTGCTACAGCCCAGAGATAGAGGCTTGCCGTACTGCAGTATGGGCTGTAGCGTCTGCGATACTTCTCAAACAGCCTGCGGTCAATTTTTCTGTGGTGATATGTCATGCGCAGTCCGCGCTGAATCGCCAGATCATCAAAGCTGAAAATGTTGGGACGCTGCAGGCAGAACAGCAGAATCATCTCAGCCGTCCACACACCGATGCCCTTAAGCGCAACAAGAGTCCTGACTGCGTCCGCGTCCGACATCTGAGGAACGCACTGCAGGTCAAATTCACCGGTCTGCACTTTATCGGCAAAATCCATAATATATCCTGCCTTGCGAAACGAGATTCCGAATGACTGCAGCTTTTCTATACCTGCCGCAGAAATGCTCTGCGCATTCACCGTTCCCAAATTTTCCCG
>CALWSC010000009.1 GCA_944384105.1 uncultured Lachnospiraceae bacterium
CTTTATCCACTCGCTTAGTACCCTGCATTACTGCAACGCACCGAGTTTAGCTACACAGCTCACTGGCGATTACTGTGACCGGACTTGCACCGGCTAGTGTGGTCCAGCTTTGCTGGACACACCAAAAATAAAAAAGACCTAAATCCTTTTTCAAAAGAATTTAAGTCTCTATCTCTAAAATGAAGCATCGGGGATTCGAACCCCGGACAACTTGATTAAAAGTCAAGTGCTCTACCGACTGAGCTAATGCTCCGCAAGTTCCTAACTGGGCTAGCTGGATTCGAACCAGCGTGTGCAGGAGTCAAAGTCCTGTGCCTTACCGCTTGGCGATAGCCCAAAATTCGCCGTTACGGCAGGGTGGGTAAAGGGATTCGAACCCTTGGCCTCCAGAGCCACAATCTGGCGCGCTAACCAACTGCGCTATACCCACCATGTTTTTCGTCTTTTTGGGACGAAAAAACGTGCTTGAAGGGATTCGAACCCCCGACCCACGGCTTAGAAGGCCGTTGCTCTATCCAGCTGAGCTACAAACACGTATCTTTGATATTCATCAAAGAAGCGGGTGATGGGAATCGAACCCACGTATCCAGCTTGGAAGGCTGGTGTTCTACCATTGAACTACACCCGCAGATTTCCATCTGCTTTTAGCAGTACCTCGGGGTGACAGGATTCGAACCTGCGACCTCCTGGTCCCAAACCAGGCGCTCTAGCCAAGCTGAGCCACACCCCGATGAGGCTTACTCGTCATTTCCTGTGTCATCCCTGACGCAAGAGTTATTATATTATAAGCCTCCAGAAAAGTCAACACCTAATTTAAAATTTTTTCAAAAAATCTTATTTTCCCGTTTTTATCGATTTCCATAACCAAATAGGTCGGCCTTTTCCCCCTCTGACGAGGATAGGACAGGCTGCCCGGATTTGCCAGTATGATGTCGTCATGCTTCTCAAGCACCGGCCGGTGAATATGGCCAAAGAGCACCACATCAGCTTCTCTGCTGCGTCCCTCCTCCAGAAGATAGGAAAAGTTCATGGACACCCCGTAATTATGGCCATGCGTAATCAGAAGCCGTATTCCTTCCAGCTCAACCTCCAGCTCCCGGTCCAGATCTGAAAACCAGTCGTTATTTCCCGCAACCATATAACAGGGACATTCTGCCAGAGCTCTGATGTAATCCTCCTGCCCCTCCAGGTCGCCGCAGTGGATCAGCGCATCTACTGTCTGCTCCTGCTCCAGCGCCCGTTCCAGATTTTCTGTATGTCCATGCGTGTCGCTAACAACCAATACTTTCATCATATGCTACTTCTCTTTTCTCTTTAATAATTCTTCTTTCATTTTTCTCAGAGCCTTTCCGCGGTGGCTGATTTTATTCTTTTCCTCCGGCGAGAGCTCTGCCGATGACATCCCATACTCCGGCAGATAAAAAATCGGATCGTATCCGAAACCGTTCTCTCCTCTCTCCTCGTAGCCAATACGTCCTTCGACGGTATCCCGAACCGTCAGAATCTCCCCATCCGGGAATGCCGCCGCAATCGCGCATACGAACCGTGCAGTCCTCTTCTCATCCTCTACACCCTCCAGACGAGCAATGAGATTATGATTCTTAATATGGTATGAGGTATCCTCCCCCATGTAGCGCGCGGAATAAATGCCTGGTTCTCCGTTCAGATAGTCGATCTCAAGACCGGAATCATCTGCCAGCACCAGCTCATTGGTGAGCTCCATGATCGTGCGCGCCTTGATCACTGCATTTTCCTCAAAGGATGTGCCATCTTCCACGATATCAGCCTCCACACCGGCTTCCTTCATGGATAGGATCTCTACACCCAGATCCGCCATAATCTCCCTGATCTCCCTCATCTTGCCTTCGTTGCCTGTGGCAAATATAATTCTCTTCATACGTTATTATCCCCTTTTCTCTCTCGGCGGTTTCGGACCGAGATACTGATACAGATACGTCTTCATCATTCCATTATAAATCTTTCGGTTTTTGTCTGCTTTCTTCCCAATATAGCGCTCAGCGTCCCCATAGGCGGTAATCATGTACATTGACCAGGAATCCAGCTTCCGAAAGCTCTCTCCCAGCTCCCTGTAAAGCTTGGGAAGAGACGATTTCTCCTCCAGCCTCTCCCCGTAGGGCGGATTGGTGATAATAAATCCATACTTCTTCGGATGGCGCAGCTCGCAGACAGGACGCTGCTGAAAATGAATCATGTGATCCACTCCTGCAAGGCGCGCATTCTCTCTGGCATACCGGACAACCTCCGGGTCAATATCATACCCCTGGATATCCGTATCCGCATGCAGATCAATCATCTCCTGAGCTTCATTGACCGCCTGATACCAGTGCTTACGCGGCACCAGATGCCCCCACTTCTCTGCCAGGAAAGAACGGTTCATTCCTGGCGCCATATTTGCCGCCATCATTGCCGCCTCAATCGGAAATGTTCCGCTTCCGCAGAACGGATCTACCAGAATCCGGTCTCTTTTCCACGGTGTCAGCAGAATCAGCGCTGCCGCCAGCGTCTCTGTAATCGGTGCCTTTGCCGTCATCTGACGATAGCCGCGCTTGTGAAGCGACACACCTGATGTATCCAGCCCGATTGTCGCAACATCCTTCATAAAGGATACGCGCACCGGATAGCTCTCCCCATCCTCGTCAAACCAGCTCTGATGATACTTTTCCTTCATTCTCTCTACCATCGCTTTCTTCATAACCGACTGAATGTCTGACGGGCTGAACAGCTTACTCTTGATAGAATTCGCCTTTGTCACCCAGAACTTTCCGTTTCTGGGAATATATTCCTCCCAGGGCAGTGATTTCGTTCCCTGAAAGAGTTCCTCAAATGTCTCTGCACGGACTTCGCCTACCTTTAACAGAATGCGCTCTGTGGTACGCAGAAATACATTGGCGTACGCGATTGCCTCAGCGTCTCCCCAAAATGTCACTTTGCCGTCCTCCACTGCGCTGATCTCATATCCCAGATCCAGGATCTCCCGCTTCAGCACAGCCTCTAGCCCGAAATGGCATGGGGCAATCAGTTCATACATACTCATTCTTCTCCTCTCTTGGCCGTCTGTTGGCATGTTCTCACAGTGCAGTTTCCTTTATGAGCTCACCCTCAAGCGTCTTGATGCGGAAATATCCGTTCTCCGCAACCGCATACGTCCGAGGATTCCCCTCTTTGGGCAGCGATACAGAGCCGGGATTCAGAATCAGATGCCCGTCTGCCTGCTCTGCGCGAAGCACATGGGTATGTCCCTGAATGAAAATGTCTCCTTCCTTCATCGGCGGAAGGTTCCCCTCGTGAAATACATGCCCGTGGCTTGCATAAAATGTCCTTCCCTCCCAAAAGAGAATGGCATAATCCGCCATAACGGGAAATTGCAGCACCATCTGATCTACTTCTGCCTCGCAGTTTCCCCGTATTGCCAGAATATCGTTTTTTCGCTCATTCAGAAGCGCGATCACCTTCTTAGGTGCGTATCCCTCCGGAAGATCATTTCTCGGACCGTGATACAGAAGGTCTCCCAGAAGAATCAGACGGTCTGCGCCCTCCCTGTCGTATGCCTCAAGCATCTTCTCACAGCAGAGCGCAGAGCCGTGAATATCGGATGCAAACATTAATTTCATAATCTAATTTCTCCTCTGTACTTTTCTCCCGCACACCCTGCGGGGCTGAACGGTTATCTTATTCTACTATTTTTAATAGGAAATTACAAGTCATCTTATCAGGTTCCTTCCCCGATACTCCCGGATTCCTCCGACTACAGACAGAACATCGTACCCCTGCTGCGCCATTTTTCTCCCTGCTGCCAGGCTGGCGGAGCCTCTGCTGCAGTACAAAATGATTGTTTTCTCTTTTGAAAGGAATATCTGCTCCATGAGCTTCTCATAAGGGATATTCCTCGCTCCGCGGATATGTCCGTTTCGGAACTCCTCCGGCTCTCTGACATCTATAATAATAAAATCCGGATGATCAACATACCGATCCAGCTCATCCGGAGAAAGCGTATCCAGATTTTTCATAGTCCTACCTCTTTTTTACTATAATACGCGGAAAAGGGATGAAAGTCCCATGGCTTTCATCCCTTTTCCCGAGCTCACGTGTTTAGCGTGTGTGGCAGTCCTCTGCTCTGTTCTTTGCCTTATTCTTTCCGCTGTTCTTGGATGTGGTATTCTTGGAGCTGCTGTTTCTGCTGTTCTCCATGGAATTGTTCATCTCATTCGTAGCGTAGTTTTTGTTCTGGCTGTTGGATTCATTGCTGTAGTTCTTAGACATCTTTCATTCCTCCTGTAAGCTGATTTGGTGTTACATCCCTTAGTATTACAAATCTTGTCCAGAATATTCATGGATTGTTGTTGCTTTTTTGAGCGATTTGTATTATACTTAACCTGTAAAAAGAATTTACCCTTCAAAAAATTTTTTTTACAATTAATAACCCCTTATTAATTATTTATACTCCCCTCGAAAGACCGTCAGCTCCCCTGGCGGTCTTTCATTTTGCATATTTATATATTGACATTCCTTTATTGATGTGCTACCATCATACTATGCAAAACATAGTATGTATTACATAGTATGGAGGTGACACTATGGACACCCAAAGAAAGAAGGGCATGCTGGATATCCTGGTTCTGTCCGTCCTGCTATCCGGCCCATCCTATGGATACAAGATTATCCAGGATGTCTCCGAGATTATGAATGTCTCAGAATCAACCATGTATCCTATCTTCAAGCGTCTGGAGAGCTCCGGCTGCGTGATCACGTATTCGGAGGAACACAACGGCAGGAGGAGGAAATATTTCTCCCTGACTGAGACCGGACGCGAAAAGATAGACAGCTTTCTCTCCGAATGGCAGGAGATGATGCAGATCTATGAATTTATTATGCAAAACAGGAGGAAAAATCCATGAAAAAACAGGAGTATTTTGAAGAGCTCTTAACGTATCTTCCTCAGATCAGCTCTGAGGACCGTGAGCAAATTTATACGTATTATGATGAATTGATCTGTGACGGCATGGAAGCCGGAAGAACAGAGGAGGAAATGCTCGCACAGTTCGGTTCTCCGCAGCAGCTCGCCGAACGCCTGCAGGAAGAATGGGAACTGCAGTCTATGCCTGCACTCTCTCCCGTTCCGGCTCAGATTCGCGGTTCAGAACTCGTCTGCTCCTTTCTGCCTGATGTAAAGCGTATTCCCTATGCGCAGATAACGACAGACTGCTGTCACATTCGGATCATTCCCACAGAGAACAGCCAGCTTACAATCTCCTATCCGAAGTCACTGGAGCAGTACGCTGCCTACTCGGAGTCCCAGAAAGGAATCTTCTTTTCCCTGAAGCGCCGCCGCTCTCCCTTCTCTCTGTTCGGCAGACGCTCCGGCAATATTCTCATCGAGGTTCCTAAGGGGTTCCTGGCTCATCTGAAGGTTCACTCACAAAACGGCGGAATCACAATGGAAGATCAGGTCATCGAGAAGGTGAGCCTCTCCGCATCCAATGGTTCCATCCGTGTTCTGTCCCTGACCGGCAAAGAGCTTGAGCTCTCCTCCTCCAATGCGTCAATCGCAGTTGAGAACTCCGCCTTCGTATCCGGCACCGCGCGCACTTCGAACGGCTCAATCCGTATCCTGGACACAATAGCCAAGACCTTCCAGGTGCGCACCAGCAATGGCTCCATCACGTTTTCCAACGTGAAATGCCAGGAGCAGACACTGATTACTTCCAACGCCAAAATCTCGATCGCCAAAGGGCAGTGCGATACATGTGTCTGCACGACCAGCAACGGCTCCATCTCTGTGGAACAGCTCCAGGGAAATAACCTCACCTTTACTTCCAGCAACGGCTCCATCCGCGGTACGCTCACGGGAAAGGCAGAGGAATACTCTATATCCTGCCATACCTCCAATGGCTCCTGCACTCCTGCAGCAGTCTCCCGCCCTGATGCAAACAAGCAGCTTTCCGCAAGAACATCAAATGCGTCGATCCGTCTGGAATTTAACGCATAAAAAGCGGGCGGCATCTTAGATGCCGCCCCGTATTCTTTATGTCCTTATGCTTTCTTCTGCTTCCTCATAGCCACCACACTGATTCCTGCAACGCCAGCCGCTGCCGCGAGGAGAATCACATACAGAACAATCTGTGTCTCATCACCTGTCTTGGGTGCTGTCGTACTCTCGCCTGTCGTAGTAGCTTTAAGCGTGATGGATTTTGTATCGTCCTTACCATCGGATACCCACTTGCCATCCTCATATACCTGTCTGTCGAATGTAACCTTGATCGTGTAAGTACCTGTCTTTGTTGCCTTCACGGTAGCCTTGTATGGCGCCTTCTTCCAGGTTCCGTCAGATAAGCCTTCCCACTCCGTGGGAACGTATCTCACATCTCCGTCGATCGGGTCCTTAATGTCCATTCCGCCGCCAACAGCGGTAAATGTTACGCTCTTATGAAGCTTAATGATCTGACCATTCTTAATTCCCGTGATCTTGTTCTCGCTCGTCTTTGTATTAAACACGTTTCTCAAGGTACTTGTCTTAAGAGGCTGGCTCGCTGCGCTTGCAACTGCGGTATTTGTCTCCTTCACTCTCGCAACGATCTCATACGCTGTCTCTGCTTTAAGCTTCTGGAACTTACCGGAAGACTGCCACGTCTTTCCTCCATCAATGGAGTATTCCAATCCGCTCTTTGTCTCCACTTCCAGAATTGTCTGGCTTCTGTCTTTTAACTTCGGAGCGTCCGGGGCTGCCGGTGTAGACTTCTGTGTTGTAACCACCAAAGCTTCACTTACAGGACTTTCCTTCTGCTCTGCCGTCTCGGAAATCTTTGTTACAATTCTATACTCGGTGTTCGGGCTCAGCTTTTCAAAGATACCATTGGACTGCCAGCTCAAGTTCTCCGGCATTGTACTACCTTTGTAGATTGCATATACCTGATTGCTCACCGCAACAACCTCGATTCTGGTATCACTGCTGGAAGACAGTTCCGGTCTGCCCGGTGCTGCTGCTTCCTTCTTCTGTGTGGACACTACCAAAGGCATGCTGCTCTTGCCCGCTATCTGGTCATCGGTAGCTGCTGCTCTTGCAACAATAGAATACTCCGTTCCTGCCTTCAGCCCGCTGAATACAGAAGAACTCTGCCAGCTCCACTGCTGATCCGCAGCCGCCTTGCCTTCACAGATTGCATATTCCAGTCCGCTCACTGCCGCCACCTCAATAGTATCGGTGGTACTGGACTTCAGTTCCGGTTTCGCCGGAGCGTCCGGGGCGGGCTTCATTGTCCTTGCAATCAACGGATCGCTGATAAGCGCTTCCTCACCTTCACCCGGTATCAATCTGGTCTCGATCACATATTCCGTATTCGGAGAAAGTCCTTCAAATCTGCCGCTGCTCTGCCATTCCTTCTGGTTAATTCTGTACTCCTGACCCTCCAGCGTCTCCACCTCAAGGACTGTATCGGTTCTGGTCACCAGCTTCGGTACATCCGGCTGTGTGCGCGGCGCCGCCGCTGTCTTCACAACAAGAACTCCACTCAGCTCTCCCGCCGGTTCGCTGCCGACAGCCGCGATCCTGGAAACGATACGATATTCAGTTTCAGGGAGTAAATCTGCAAATGTTAAATTGTTTTCGGCGCTCTTCCACTGGGCACTTGCCGGGAGTGCACTTCCGGTGTAGATGGCATATTCCTGACCTTTTACTGCTGCTACAGTAATACTCGTGCTGTCGCTTGATACCAATACCGGATTCTGAGGCTTTACTGCAGCCTTGGCCTTTGTCTGAACGGTCTTTGCAATACCTGGTTCTGAAACGTTTCTGGTCTTCACATATCTCAGGCGTCCGATGATCTCATAACTTCTGCCCGGCTCCAGTCCATCGATAATTCCATCAGATGTCCAGTTGTTCTGTCCCTTAACTGCACACTCAAGTGTATAGTTCTCACTGGAACGCTTCTCAAACTGGATGGACGTCTCCGTAGCCCCCAGTATAATTGGAATTCTCACATCGGTAATCCCTGCGTTTGAGGAGTAAACGATTTCTCCGTTTCTCTTCACTTCGCAGCGATATACGGTTCCATTCAGATCGTCCTTATCAACCTTGTGATCAAATCTGGCTTGTGTGGCTCCCTCTATATTCGTCCAGGTATACGCTGCCTGTACATTGTTCTGCGGAACCCCTCTCTGCCACTGATATACGGTTTTGTCTGCCGGAGTCACGGTTACCTCAAAAGCTATGGTATCTCCCTCTGCGGAAGATACATTAGCCGGCTGCTTTGTAATCGTCAATCCGGCTGCGAATACTGTGGTACACATTCCCAATACCATGATCGCAGTCAACAGCCATGCGATAATCTTCCTTGCCTTACTCATACTGATCCCTCCTTATTATTAACTGACAATTTATATGTCAGCTAATTTTTTTTAGATTTTATTTGCGTATTCACTTCCCTTTTCTTAATTTTATTATACTATTTTAAACACAAAGCCGCAATCATTTCCCTTGTTTTACTTCTTACAATTTCCTTAACAAAACACCTTCACCGGTGCTTAAACATCTGAATAATCAGAAGTATTGCCAGAATCGGGAGTAAAACAGGCAGGAGGATACGCATGAGCGCCCCCAGGAACCACATCAGAAACAGCAGCACAGCGAGAATCACTGCAGCGGCGATCAGGCACCCTAATCTCTGGCGGCGCGCCTGCTTCTCCATATCCTGGGACTCTGGGTTATCCTCATCGAAGGGATTATGCTCCTCGCCAAACGGCGTCATGTCTTCCTCTGCGTAAGTATGCGGGTTTGTCTCCAGGATTGTCCGTGCGATAAGAAACGGATCGCCAAGCTCTGCTGTTACCTCTTCTTCACTCCTCCCCTCACGGCAGGCACTGTTAATATAATCATCGTAATAATATATATGCTCCTCCACCGCATCCGGCGGCAGCGATTCACTTAGCTTACTCTCCAGCCGTTTCAAAAATTCTCTCTTATTCATATGTTTTCCTTTCTTTGTGTATTTTCATTTATCATCCATTGTATCATACCCGATTCCGTAATCCTATAACGGAATCCTGACAATTTTCTAAAATTTCAGACAATCATAACCACCGGCTTAGCCGGTGGTTTGTTCTAGCCCTATAAGGGCCTATTACCGGCACTGGAGTCTAAAGACTCATCGAAAAGTTCGCCAGCCGCAACATCATTTACTTAGAGAGCCCTTAAG
>CALWSC010000010.1 GCA_944384105.1 uncultured Lachnospiraceae bacterium
TGAAGTTAATTTTCTGTTGCCCAAAGTCAAAAAATTCGTTATAATAATCTTTCGTTAGCATAGTTCCATTATAACATGGAACGGAGAAAAAGGTGGTTGTCGTTAGCCATCTTTTTCTTTTTTTGTAAAAATCACAGGGGAGGTAGTAACTCATACGAGTCACTGCCTCCCCTGTTTAGGACTATCTATTTCCCGACAGCCCCCCTTATTTTCATAATCCTGTTTATTAGTGGTGGAACAGACGGATTCCGGTAAATGCCATTACCATATCATATTTATCGCAGCACTCAATCACAGCGTCGTCACGTACGGAGCCGCCCGGTTCTGCAATGTATTTTACGCCGCTCTTATGCGCGCGCTCAATGTTGTCAGAGAATGGGAAGAATGCGTCGGAACCAAGAGTTACTCCCTCCATCTTGTCAAGCCATGCGCGTTTTTCCTCGCGGGTAAATACCTCCGGTTTTACCTTAAAGATCTTCTCCCATGCACCGTCTGCGAGAACATCCATGTACTCCTCACCGATATATACATCAATGGCATTGTCGCGGTCTGCACGGCGAATGCCGTCCACAAACTGCAGATCAAGCACCTTCGGGCACTGACGCAGCCACCAGTTGTCCGCCTTCTGTCCTGCGAGACGTGTGCAGTGTACGCGTGACTGCTGCCCTGCGCCTACACCGATTGCCTGTCCGTCCTTTACAAAGCAGACGGAATTGGACTGAGTATACTTTAAGGTGATCATAGCAACCTTTAAGTCAATAAGCGCTTCTTTCGGCAGGTTCTTGTTCTTTGTCACGATATTTGCAAACATCTCGTCGTTGATCGGAAGCTCCTGGCGTCCCTGCTCAAAAGTTACGCCGAATACCTCTTTGTGCTCCAGCGGAGCCGGAACGTAATCCGGGTCAATCTGGATAACAACGTACTTTCCGCCCTTCTTCTGCTTTAAGATCTCCATCGCCTCATCTGTGAAGCCCGGAGCGATTACACCGTCTGACACCTCTCTCTTGATAATGGAAGCTGTGGAAGCATCGCAGACATCAGACAATGAAATAAAATCTCCAAAGGAAGACATACGGTCAGCACCCCTTGCTCTCGCATACGCGCAGGCAAGAGGAGAGAGCTCTCCCATGTCATCCACAAAATAAATCTTCTTCTGCACATCGGTCAGCGGCAGTCCTACGGCTGCTCCGGCCGGAGATACATGCTTAAAGGAGGTTGCGGCCGGAAGCCCTGTCTCCTTCTTCAGCTCACGCACAAGCTGCCAGCCGTTGAATGCATCCAGGAAATTGATATATCCGGGATTGCCGGACAGTACGGTGATCGGAAGCTCCTCACCGTTTTCCAGATATATTCTGGACGGCTTCTGATTCGGGTTACATCCGTATTTTAATGCTAATTCTTTCATCTCTTACCGCTCCTTATAATTATTTGTTCTTATTGATAATGCGTGTCTCATAGTTTCCTGTCGCAATGTCGATATAGCGTACAAACAGGGACACCTTATTGTCCTCATTTAAGCTCTCCCAGAGCATGTTTGCGAATGCATTGATGTCATTATCGATTCCCACCAGCTTTGGCTCGCCCTCAAAGCTCGGGAGCGGATTGCCGTCACCCTTGTAGGTGTGTATGAAATGTCCCTCGCCCGCAGCCGGGTTTTCATACGCAAAGGTAAAGCGGTTGCAGGAATCCGGGCTGCCGTTGTTGCTCTTTAAGATAGACATCGCATAATTATACTTTCCATTTTCAATATGCATTACACCGGAAATACGCGGTGTATAGTTCGGAGCATCAGGCTCAAACTCTCTGGTGCGCAGAGACATCTCAAAGGTCTGCTGTCTGTCCAGTCCCTCATATATGGTATCCGTCTGGTCTCCGTTTGTCACGATGGTCTTATTGCCCAGCACGCGCACCGGAGCGTAAATAATCAGGCTCGGGTCTGTGAGCTTGGACGGGTCAAACGCCTGTGTGCGGATTCCCTCATTGTCCTCCACAAATACACGGTTGCGGCTGTTCTCACTTCTTCCCATAATGAAGTACGCGGCAACTGCCTTGGTACCGTCGGGAGTTTTCCCGATCACAATTCCTCTTCCAGGATATGCGTTTTTGCGCAGTTCTTTCTCTAACGAAATCATTTCCATCACTCATTCTCCTTTTCCTAAGTCCCTGCCTGCGGTTTCTCGTACAAAAAAAGCCCACTACACCCAGGCAGTGCCCAGACGGTCGGCTTCTTCCATTATACTTCCTGTGGTCAATTCCACTTCCGTCAGTCGTATAACTACTTAGAAAATACCATTATTCTTCCGAAAAGTCAACCGTCATTTTCTGTTTGTTTGCTTTTGCTGCAGCAGTTCAGCTCCGCCGCCTACAGCAGCGCCTCTAAAAGCTCATGTCTGGCCGCGCGGTACTTCTCCACCGACTTCTCATAATCTGAGCAGCCCCGGAATATCTTGGACAGAATTTCCTGCTCCCGCTCGGGCTTCTTTGCCCTCAGCGCTTCCAGCAGGCACAGATCCTCATATCCTATACGGTGCGCCTCGCTTCTCACGGAAATATACGGCTCCCGGTAGCCGGGATAGAAGATGCCGAAATCCCCCGCCGGAAGGAACATGGCACGTTTTGGATGGAACTCCAGAAGCTGCTCTGAGAACATGCAGCACGAGCGCTTGTACGGATTTACACCGAGATACTGGTTTGCACCCCAATGCAGATATCCCTCAATATTCGGATATCTCGCAGGCAGCCAGCCGAAATACACAATACGCAGTCTCTCCATGTCGAGCATCCTGTTCAAATAATTTCCGCCCGGCGTCAGACAGGTATATACGAACAGCCTGTCTCCCGCTGCGGCCCGCCTGTCAAAGAACTCCCGGTTGTTCTCGTACACATCTGCAGACGGACACCAGATATCCAGCGCGCCCTCGACCTTTTCTGTCGGAAGCACAGGCTCCAGAATCGGAATCCCCGGCATCTCGCGCCGCAAAATATCCGTGATCGTGCGGTATACCCCGCACAGCGCGTCGTTTGGCTCATCAAGCGCAGACTGCATCCACACATCTTCCAGACCATACTCCTGAATTGCCTCATAGAGCTGCTTTCCCACCGATGCAATCACGCGCTGCCCCTCTTCACGGTCCACGCGCGCGCCGGTCAGGCAGTCAACCGCATACTTGCCGTTGTCAAACGCATCGAACGCCTCCCGCTTAAATGTTTCCGCGATCTCATCAGAATCCCGGATCGCGTCATGATCGAGCGAATTGTAAAATTCATCGCTGTCAGCAAGCGACGCCTCTCTTACTGCAACTGCTCCTCCCTCGAAGTATGCCATTCCGGCTCTTTTCGCCGTGCGCACAAGCATAGCGAAATGCTCCCGGTTCAGTCTGACGCCCTCCTCTGTGACATCAAAACAGTCGCCCATGGAAATCGCCATCATATTCTGGCGCGAGAAATTTGCCGCCCGGTAATACTTTTCCAGCAGCGTTTCAAACTCCGGGCTCCATTTTGCGACGTGATGGCACCATGCGATCTCATCGAGATTAAACCACATGACGAACTTGTGCGTGTTCCTCCCGGCTCTGGGCACTTGAAACGGATACTGCTCCGCCTCAAATGTCAGCTCCTGCGTCTCCCCGGCATGACTTATGAGAATTTTCCATGTCTGCGTTTTTTTCTCACGGCAGTATTCAATCACAGACTTAAACGAAAGCCCCATCGTGGTCAGATCGGCCATCACAATATTGTATACCGGCTCCAGTGCCTCGTAGACCATAAAGGGGGCACGGCGGATAACATTCTCATTGACATCCTTCTTCAGATATTCTGTCCGAAGCTTTGCACCGGTATTTACCTCAACCGGGACAGGAAGCATGCGAAACAGCTTAAAAGCCGTATTCTCTCCCTGAATCTCGATACAAACCGGCAGTCCCGGCGTCAGACCGGACAGCAGTATGTTTACCCCCGCGTATGTCCCGTTCGCCCCTGCCGTTTTATAGTATGTTTTCCCTGAGCTTACATCTGTATCCGGATAACAGGGCGTCAGCTCGTCAAATAATCCTGCGGTAAAACTCATATCTCTTCCTCCTTTCATTCTTCCCTTGCCCAGTCAAAAGCGCAGCGCACTGCCTTCTTCCAGCCTTTTTTTAACTTCTGTCTGTACGCATCATCCATCTGGGGTGAGAACGCTCTCTCAAGCTTCCAGTTTGTACGGATGTCGTCCCTGCTCTTCCAGTAACCCGCCGCAAGCCCGGCAAGGTAAGCAGCTCCCAGCGCCGTAGTCTCGATACATGAGGGGCGCTGTACTGCTGCGTCCAGAATATCGGACTGAAACTGCATAAGGAAATCATTCGCACATGCTCCGCCGTCCACCTTCAGGCTCTCGAATGCCGCACCTGCGTCCTCCTCCATAGCCTCAAGTACGTCCGCCACCTGATAGGCGAGCGATTCCACAGTAGCACGCACGAGATGCGCGCGGGACGCGCCCCGCGTCAGACCCACGATCGTTCCCCTCGCATACGGATCCCAGTACGGCGCTCCAAGTCCGGTAAATGCAGGCACCACATAGACCCCGTTTGTATCCGGCACGCTGCGGCAGTAACTCTCTGACTCAGCAGCCGTCCTTAAGATCTGCAGCTCATCTCTGAGCCACTGAATCGCGGCTCCCGCGACGAACACACTTCCCTCGAGCGCATATTGAACGGGTTCTCCTTCCAGGCTTGCCGCAATTGTAGTGAGCAGACCGTTACGTGAGCGCACGGCATCGCTGCCCGTATTCATCAGCAGGAAGCAGCCTGTCCCGTATGTATTCTTAACGCTTCCGCGTTCAAAGCAGCACTGACCAAAAAGCGCCGCCTGCTGATCCCCCGCTGCTCCCGCGATCGGGATGCCCTCGCCGAGCATACACTCCTGCGTATATCCATAAACACAGCTTGATGGCTTCACCTCCGGCAGCATCTGGATCGGAATGTCAAGTTTTTCCAGAATCTCCCGGTCCCAGCAGAGACGGTGAATGTCAAAAAGCATTGTCCTGGAAGCATTGGTATAGTCCGTTACATGAACCTTGCGGTTCGTGAGATTCCAGATCAGCCACGTATCTACGGTTCCGAACAGCAGCTCTCCGTTCTTGGCACGCTCTCTCGCCCCTGGCACATTATCGAGAATCCAGGCAAGCTTTGTCGCAGAAAAATATGCGTCCGGCACCAGCCCCGTCTTCTCCCGCAGCGTCTCTGCAAATCCCTCCTCTGACAGGCGGTCAATCATAGGCGCTGTGCGGCGGCACTGCCACACAATTGCATGATACACCGGTTTCCCGGTTTCTTTCTCCCATACGATCGTCGTTTCCCTCTGGTTGGTGATACCGATTGCCGCAATCTCCTCAGGCTTTGCGCCGATTTTGCTCATTGCCTCTGCGGCTACGGAAATCTGGCTGGACCAGATTTCCATCGGATCGTGCTCCACCCAGCCCGGCTTCGGGAAAATCTGAGGAAATTCTCTCTGCGACACACTGCAGACGGCTCCGCTGTGGTCAAAAAGAATACAGCGTGAGCTCGTGGTTCCCTGGTCGAGCGCCATAATATATCGTTTCATCCTGCCTCCTCCTTTGATTTCTGAATCTTCAATTCCTCCCCGTCCAGCACAGCGCGCACAAGACAGTCACCTGCGTATTCCAGCTTTAACGAAAAAAATCCCCTTCCCTCGTTCATCAGGCGGAAGAAAATCTTATCTCCCTCCCAGATATTGAGCTTTAATACGTCTTCTTTCTTCACCCACTCGAGGACACCCTCGTCGCACGGACCAATCTCTCCTTCGTATCCGTCTGCAGTGTACAGACACATATACTCCGTCGGCGCAGTATCCGGGCTGAAAGTCACAAGTCCGCGGAACCGGTAATTAGTAAGCGTAAGCCCTGTCTCCTCGCGTACCTCCCGGATCAGGCATTCTTCCGGGCTTTCCCCCTCCTCAAAATGCCCGCCGACTCCGATCCATTTGTCCTTGTTGATATCATGCTTTTTTGATACCCGGTGAAGCATCAGATAAGCTTCCTCGTTCTCGATGTAGCACAGGGTAGTCATACAGGATCTCTCTGCCATATTTCCTTCCTCTTTTCCTGCTTTTATTTCTTTCTATTTTATCAGAGAAACCTTCTCAGAACAACTGTTGCCAGGTCGTCTTGACAGTTTTTCTCTGTGTCTCTATAATGAAATTAAGATTACATTTGTAAGTTTACAGGAGGTTTATTTTTATGCATCAACTGCCGCAGATATCAGAAGCTGAATATGAGGTAATGAAGGTTATCTGGAAATACGCGCCCATAAGTACAAATGAAGTTGTGGAAAAGCTCTCTCATACACATGACTGGAGTCCCAAAACCGTGCAGACCATGCTCGCACGGCTTGCGAAGAAGGGCGTACTCACATACGAAAAGGATAGCCGGATGTTCGTCTATTCCCCGCTTGTGAAGCAGGAGGACTACATCCGGCAGGAGAGCGATTCGTTCCTGAACCGCTTCTTTAATGGAAATGTAGGGTCAATGGTGTCCGCGTTTCTGGAGCAGGAGGAACTCAGCACGAATGAGCTCGACGAGCTCCAGGCGCTCTTAAAACGCAAGCTGGAGAAAGGAGATTCCTGATGGGAGCTTATGTATCGCTTTCCTTTGTCGGCGCCAGTCTGCTCTTATGCGTGCCTTACGCACTTTTCGCGCTGCTTGAGCGGGCAGCGGGAACGAAGATTTCGTCCCGCGCTCTGTACAGAATTGGAAACATGAAGGCACTGCTCTTTTTGCTTCCTTTTCTTCCCTGCCCCTCTTTTCTGATATCCGGAGACTCCGTGAAAATTACCGCGCTGGCGGAAAGGCTTTCTGCCGGAGAGCGCACGGTACCTTCCAGCACGGCAGTCAGCGCGGGTGCATGGATGCAGGATACCGTTGAGGCGGCTGGAGCCGCAGCATTTTTCTGGATTGACCTGGCACTGCTGCTGTGCTGGACAGCAGGCGTTTTTTTCACTCTCTTCTGCATGTTCTTCTCCATTCACCGGCTTCACGCTCTGTCGAGAAGCTGCAGCCCCGCGGCGGATGTACGCATACGGCTCGTGTTTGCGGAAAGCCTGCGTGACAGCGGCGTACGCCTGCCGGTGCGGCTGTATACCTGCCCGCACGCTGCCTCTCCGCTGACGTACGGAATGTTTCGTCCGAGACTTCTGCTCCCGGACGGATTCTCTGAGAATTTTTCGGATGAGGAACTTCGCTTCGTCTTCCTGCACGAGCTGCAGCATTTAAAACAGAAGGATCAGTTCTTAAATCCTCTGCTCCTGCTGCTCCGTGTGGTTTACTGGTTTCATCCCTGTGCGCGCCTGCTGCTGCGCAGCCAGAGAGCGCGAAGAGAGTTGGCATGTGACGAGGCTGTAATCTGCATGCTGCCCCGCCGGGAACAGCTCGCTTATGCGAATACTTTGCTGCGTTTTGCAAAGTCCCCTTCGTTCTCCTCCCCTCTCGCCTTTGGTATCGGAAGCAGGAAAAGCGTGTTAAAAGAACGTGTGCTTCGCATCTCAGATTACACGCCGGGAGGCATCCGCAGGAAGTGCGGAGGGCTTCTGGCGCTGGCGCTCGCTTTTTTCTGGGGGGGCTTTCCCCCCCCGCCTGCTCGGGGGGGAATTCGTTTGGGGGGGCCCGGGCGGGGGGGGG
>CALWSC010000011.1 GCA_944384105.1 uncultured Lachnospiraceae bacterium
TCCGAATACAAGGTTAAAATATGCCAGCACCAGTGTAATCAAAAAGACTACCACAGTTTTTAAAACCTGCTCCGGAATGGCAACTCCCGCACGGAGAAGTGTATCGGACAAAGGTCCGGCAAAGTTATCCGCAGCAGAAGCACTGCTTAAAAATCCCGACATTGTGATCGCCACCTGGATTGTCGCCAGAAAGCGTGCCGGCTGTTCGGTCAGGATACTGAGCTTTCGCGCTCTCTTATCCCCATCCTGAGTCATTTTCTTCAATTTGGTGTCGCTCATGGATATCACGGCGATCTCTGCGCTGGCAAATGCAGCGTTTAAAAAAGTAAGTACAACGAGTAAAATAATTGGTCCTATCATATGTTCTCTCTCCTTCATAAAACAAATCTTTGAAATGCCCGGCTATTATACCGGTATGCAGTCTGAAATCACAAAAAGGCACAGGTGCTGTCTCTCTGCGCTGATGCATACAAAGACAGCCCCTGTACCTTTGCTATATCATAAGGCTACATGGAGCATTTCTCAATTCAGTTTTAAACATATGATCCCCGTCAGAATCATCGTCCATGTGTGTCTTCCCTTCCTTTCCTGTTTCTAAACCTTCCTGCACCTGACCGTATAGTACATCACTGCCCGTGAAAGTCTGTCAGGTGCAATTGCCGCCAGCTCGGCGGCGGACTTTCACAGTAATCATGGATGCAGAAAATCCTCCCGGATCTTCTTATAACAAAATAACATATCCGGCAGCATTCGTCAAGCTATTCCTGCGTTACGGCCTGATCGCCCACTTAATCACACCGTCCTCCCGATTTTCAAAAATTCTGTACGCCTCCATAATGTCCTCAAGTCTGCCTTCGTGTGTGATCAGGCAGCGGGCATCCAGGCTTCCCTCAGAAATAAGGCGCAGAATTTCACCGCAGGAATTAGCGTCCACTCCGCCGGTTTTAAAGGTCAGATTCTTTCCGTACATCTGAGGGAGAGGAAGGATCTGATTTTCTTCATACATGGCAACAAGCCCCACCACTGCGTTCGGGCGGGCAATCTGCCATGCCATTTCAAATGTGTTGGAGCCGCCTGCGGCCTCGATGACGCGGTCTGCGCCCCGTCCGCCGGTAAGAGCTGCAATCCTCCCGTACACATCCTCCACGCGCGGGTTAACTGCAATATCCGCGAGGTTGTTCTGCAGTACCGTATCCAGCCGCCTCTGGTCAATGTCAACTGCGGCAATGCAGCCCGGATGATACAGACGTGCCGCCATCATCGCACACATACCGGTTGGACCGGCTCCGATTACTGCAACTGTGTCTCCGGGCTCGATCTCCTCCATTTTAGCTGCCCAGAAGCCTGTCGATAGTAAATCGCCTGTAAAGAGCGCCTGCTCGTCCGTGACATTGTCCGGAATCTTTGTAAGTCCCTGATCGGCATGAGGAATCCTCACATACTCCGCCTGTCCTCCGTCAATACGGCAGCCGAGCGCCCAGCCGCCCTCGCTGTCCGTGCAGTTGTTCACAAATCCTCTTCTGCAGAAGAAACATTCCCCGCAGAATGTCTCGACATTTACCGCCACACGATCGCCCGCTTTAACATTTCGCACCGCGCTTCCGGTCTCCTCCACGATGCCCACAAATTCATGTCCGAGTATTACTCCCGGCACTGCACGCGGTACTGCGCCGTGCCGGATATGTATGTCGCTCGAACAGATCGTCGTGAGTGTTACCTTCACGACAGCATCCGTCTCCTTTACAAGCTTCGGAAGGTTATGCTCCTCCAGGGCGATCTGCCCGTTTCCTTTGTACACTACAGCCTTCATGCGCTTTTCTCCTCCTTGTCTTTACTTCTTCACGATTGTGACTGCCTGCATCCCCATCTCCTCATACCGCGATGCGAGCAGGCTCTTCTCATACACCGTGACTGCCTCTCCTGTGTATGGATCCGCCATATAATAATTCTCTGCGTCGAATCCGATCAGTACCAGACAGTGCTCTCCCTGCTTCCACACGAAATTTTCTCCCGTACTGTCAATTCTCCAGGATGCTCCGGGCTTGGGCTGCATCATATTGATGGTTGCCCATACAATCACCGGAGTTCCCCGCCGGATATACGTATCAGCCAGATACTCCAGCTCCTTTCCCGTCTCGTTTATTACCTCATATTCTGACGCAGCGCTCTCCAGCGCTGAGACAATTACCGGTGCATAACAGCCGAATCCTCTGCCCCGCGGATCTCCGATAAATGCCTCATCCGGATGCGGTCCGTGTGTACCGTTTTCGTCGGACACAAGCGTACCCTTCTTCAAATAGCTGTCAATAAAAGTGTCCACATCTATCGAAATTCCAGCCGAGCGCAGCAGCATCACAGCGCTCACACTCTCACAGCCGGTCGGATATTCCGGCTTCTGGCAGATATACTGCACGTCGAGAAGAATCTGCTCCTCCTCGGACGGCACTTTTTCCAGAAACGCCTCCAGCCCGGACCGCTCCCCATCAGGCTGCACGGCCTGCTCTGCCGTATCCTCCTCCGGCTCTGGTGCCTGTACTGCCGCCTCCGCCTGCACAGAAGTATACTTAACATCCGCCTGTTCCCTGCTCATATGAAATTCCCCCAGATAACGATACGCTTCTATTCCCAGCCCCGCCAGGACTGCGAGCAGGAACAGTCTCTTTGCCACCCTTTTCATCTGATCTCCCTCTTTTCACCATATCTGCCCTGCCGCTGAAGCTCTCACCGCTATTTTATGCGCACCGCAGGCGTGTTATGCCAAAAAGAGGCGCCCATAATGGACGCCTCCTGTTTACTCCGGCTCACTTCTTCTCTTCTTCCGGAAGCTTCAGAAACGGATACAGCTCCTCGTAGGATTCAATCTCCGCATCCGATATTGGAAGATTGGGGATCAGCCCTGTACAGTCTGTTGCCGAACAGGAATTCATATATGAGAGCTCCTCCGGTGACCAGCGCTGCTCGAATTTTGATATATCCTGCTTCTTTCCCATTGGCTCACACTCCTTTTTTGATAGTGTGTCCTCAATAAGATTCTCTTATGCGCTGTATTTTACCATTTCATCAGCGTAGCTCCCCAGGTCAGTCCCGCGCCAAAGCCGGATAATACTACGTAATCACCGCGCTTGAGCATACCTTCCCGGGATACCTCGTCAAGCAGGATCGGAAGACTCGCTGCAGATGTATTGCCGTACTTCTGCAGATTCATAGGGAACTTGGCTATGTCAACCTTCAGCCGCTTTGCTACAGACTGAAGAATACGCTCATTTGCCTGATGCATGAGAAAAAGACTTACATCATTTATATCCACGCCGCCCTTATCCAGCACCTCATGAATACACTCCGGCACGCGTGTCACGGCAAACTTAAATACTGCCTGTCCGTTCATCTTGATATAGGAAAGCTGTGCCTCCCTCTTTGAGACGGGATTCTCGATCTCACGGTTCTCGCACACCAATGCGTCTCCCAGACTGCCGTCCGCATGCTGCGAAATACATAAGACGCCGCCCTCCTCGGACGGTTCCACAACTGCAGCTCCCGCTCCGTCACCGAAGAGTACACAGGTGCTGCGGTCTGTCCAGTCGATCAGACGTGAAATCGCCTCCACTCCCACGATCAGCGCTTTCTTATAAATACCGGCAAGAAAATATGCATGAACAGTATGCAGGGCATACACAAAACCGGCGCACGCTACGTTCATATCAAAGGCTGCTGCTGTGTTCGGAATACCAAGCTCTTTCTGTACGCTGCACGCAGTATTTGGAAAGAAGTTGTCCGCGGAGCATGTCGCTACGATAATCAGGTCGATCTCCTCCGGACGCGCGCCCGCATTCTCCATGGCACGCCTTGCAGCTTCACTCGCCATGGACACGCCGCTCTCTTTACCCGCAAGATGGCGGGTGCGGATCCCGGTTCTCGATGCGATCCACTCATCGCTCGTCTCCACAAGGGCGGACATATCATCATTCGTCAGAACGGCTTCAGGCAGAGCGCTGCCTGTGCCAATAATTCTTGTCATCATCATCTGCATATACTCCATATAAAAAATTATTTTGAATTTCAAACTATCCTTCTCGAAGTATATGCTCTTTCGGACCGTTTGTCAAGATTCCCGTCTGCAAAACACACGCCTTAACCTGTTTTTCCCCAGAAATCTGTATTTAATATAGGCAAGCGTGTACCGTTCCCCTCTCTCTGCAAGCATTTTCAGCAGAAAGTGAAGCTGTGCGTCCGTCTTCTTATTCATAAACCAAAGCCGCTTTTTATTTCTCATATAGTATTCCAGCGGAGAGGCATCCGTATACTTATCTCCAAGGTACACCCTGGAAGCACAGATACGGTCCATGACCATCTCCGCCACATACCTGCGGGGCATCTCCATGCCCGTAATGATCGTATCACAGTCAATACCGTAATCAATCCAGTATTCAAAATGGTGACGGTTCCTGCCCTTGTGATGCAGCCATGCAAGCGACACCCCGGTCGCCTCGCGCTCTGCATTATTCGGACTTCTGTCTCCCTGATAATACCGGCATCCTACCAGAAACTCCGTGGGGGAATACTTGGAGAGATCGTGCAGCAGTCCCTGTCTGTATAGCCCGATACGGAAGCAGTACACCATTACCATCAGCTTATGCTTTGTAATTGTCTTAAAATGCTGCCAAGCCTTCATTCTCCTACTCTCCTATCAGAATCACAATCGCCCGTGCCGGAACCTCGATGCTCTTCGTGTTAGGTGAAAGGCTCTCTGTCTCCCCGGCAGGGAAGAAGCTTTGCTCCTCCGCCGTGTTTACTGCGCAGCGCCACGATTTTTTTTCACCAAGCGACGGCAGTGCAAACGGGAGCGGCTCCCAGTACATGTTATATGCAACGTAGATAATTTCGTCCTTCTCCCCATGATAAGCCCCGTTGTACATCACTCCGAGCGCACGCTGGCGGTAAGTAAAATCCGGAAACCACGCCTTCTCTCCGTGATAGGACAGATCCGGAATGCCCTTGGAGCGGTAATCTGAGATATGCAGTTCCTGTGCACCGTGCAGAATCGGATGCTCCCTGCGAAAAGCAGCCGCGTCCCTGACGAAGCCAAAAAGCTGCTGGTTCCACTTGCTTCTGTTCCAATCGTTCCAGCCCAGCGGGTTATCCTGGCAGTAGGCATTGTTGTTGCCGCTCTGCGTGTTGCCCATCTCATCTCCGTTGTAGATCAGCGGCGTTCCCTGCGAGAGCATCAGGAACAGAAACGCGTTCTTTAACTGCTTCATGCGAAGCTTCCGAACTGCCGTTTTTCTGCTCTCCCCCTCTGCTCCGCAGTTCCAGGTAAAATTCATATCACTTCCATCACGGTTCTCTTCGCCGTTCTCCTCATTATGCTTGCTTTCATAGGAAACCATATCGTACATGGTAAAGCCGTCGTGCTCCGCCATATAGTTGATCACGCCGCAGGCTGCAGGATTCCTGCGTATCCGCGCCGCCGCTTCCTCGAGCATACCCTCATCGCCCTTTAAATACCGGCGCATTGCGTTCTGGAACGCCTGATTATACTCCGCAAGATTTCTTGTCTTCGGCTCTCTGCCGTGATAAATACGCTCCGTATCAAATCCAATGCCCAGAAGCTTTGTGCGGCGCAGCAGCGGATCTCCTGTCGCAAGCTGCAGAGGAGCGCCCTCTCCCATCAGATGAAAGCCGTCCACCCGGTATACTCTCTGCCAGTAGTGCAGCACATCCATGGCATACAGCGGGCTGATCTCCGCCGGAAAAAAGAACTCCACAATACACTCCATATGATTTTTGTGCAGCGCGTCAACAAGAGATGCGAATTCCTGTATCGGATTCCTGGACGCGCAGTAAGATGCTTTGGGTGCAAAGTAACAGCCCTTCTCATAGCCCCAGAAATTGAGCCTCTCCTGCTTTGCGGCAGCGCCCGGATACTTTTCCTTTCTGCGGCGCGCAGGGTTCGGGAGCTCATCAAATTCATACGGCGGCATCAGCTCCACAGCCGTCACACCCAGCTCCTTGAGATACGGAATCTTCTCCCTGATACCCTCGAAGGTACCCTTTTTTCGCACCTTGGAATTCTTCCCCATCGTAAAGCCCCGCACATGCAGCTTATAGATCAGCGAATCCTCAAACGGGATCTCAGGAGGAGCCGTCTCCATCTGCGGCAGCACACAGAGCGCACAGCGGACTGCATGAGGATTTTCCTCGTCCCACGGTGCGCCAAAATGCTCTCTTCCAACAATGGCAGCAGCACAGACATCCTGTGTGACCACACCGTCGATCAGATAATTATACTCATACTTCTCAGGACTTACACCTTCTACGAATACAGCGCCCACTTCCCCGGTCATCTGATCTGCGGAAATAGGAATCTCCTGAAATACCTCCTGGCTTCCTCTTCGGTACAGAAGAAGGCTCGCCGTACTTCCCCCGGGGATCACGGCAGCGAAATTATATCCCCCGTTTCCTGCCGCTGCTCCGAGCGGTGAGGGACTTCCCGGCCCTGTCTTGAACATTCTCACACTTTTCACCTTTTGTACCTGCCTTTCCTCGCATATCGTACTTTTATATCTCTATATCCAACTCTACCGGGCAGTGATCAGAACCGAACACCTGCGTGTGAATCTTAGCGTCTTTTAAGCGTTCTCTGAGCGCTTCAGAGACGCAGAAATAGTCGATACGCCACCCTGCATTCTTCTCCCGCGCCTTAAAGCGGTACGACCACCAGGAGTAAATCTGCTCCTGTTCCGGATAGAAATAACGGAATGTGTCGATAAAGCCCGCGGCCTTGACCGCACGGAACTTCTCTCTCTCCTCATCAGTAAAGCCTGCATTCTTACGGTTCGTCTTCGGATTCTTCAGATCGATCTCTTCGGCCGCAACGTTTAAGTCGCCGCAGAAGATCACCGGCTTCTTCTCCTCCAGCTTCTTCAGATAGGCAAGGAACTCGTCCTCCCACTGCATCCTCCACGGCAGCCGCGCCAGCTCATTCTGCGAATTCGGCGTGTACACCGTGACCATGTAATACTCAGGGAATTCCAGAGTGATGACTCTTCCCTCATGATCGAACTCGTCAATTCCAATGCCGTTACTGACGGTCAAAGGCTTCTCCTTTGTGAAAATCGCAGTCCCGGAATAGCCCTTTTTCTCTGCATAGTTCCAGAACTGGTAATAGCCGTCAAAGGAGAGGTCAATCTGCCCCTCCTGCAGCTTCGTCTCCTGAATACAGAAAACATCTGCGTCCGCAGATCTGAAATACTCCTCAAAGCCCTTGGTAACACACGCACGCAGACCATTTACATTCCATGAAATTAATTTCTTCTGTGCCATCCGTAGTCCCTTTCTCTTAAAATCTTCTCACTCATGTGTACAGTATATCATAATATTCAGACTTTGAAAATCTATTCCGCCAAATTTTATCCTATGAATCTACAATTTGAAACCATTCCAGCTTCTCATCTGCAGGACCGTGAAAGGGATGACCTTCCCGGCGGTAGCGATCCATGTAATCCCAGATCTCCTGCGTCACCATCTCCCCCGGATAGACGAGCGGGATGCCCGGCGGGTACGGGCAGAGCATCTCAGCTGCAATCTTTCCCGCCGCGTCCCTCCATGGCACAGAGCGCTTTGCCTGAAAATACGCCTCCCGCGGCGTAAGCTCCATCGGCGGAATTCCCGGCAGCGGCAGAGGATCGATACATTTACGCCCCGTATCTCCCTCCTCTGCGAGGACTGCAAGCGCTCCCGAAAGGCGGTCGACATCCTCCTTTGTATTTGCATACGTCAGAACAGCGAGCACATTTCCATAGTCGGCAAGCTCGGTGCTTACGCCGAACCGTTCAAATAGAATCTCCTGCAGCGCAAAGCCGCTGATGCCGAGCTCCTTTGCGGAGAATGTCAGCCGTGTGATATCAAGCTCTGAGAATACCTCCGGCTCCTCGCCGGGCTCGATACATGAGATACCCTTAAGTTTCCGAATTGCCGCCCTGGCGCGTTCGGCAAGCGCTGCGGCACGCTTCATCATTTCACTTCCATGCAGAGCCAGCTCATACCGTGCGGCGTCGAGCGATGCCATGAGAAGGTACGACGGGCTCGTGCTCTGGACAAGCTGAAGATTGGCGCGCACGCGTCCTTCATCCGGCAGGCTGCTCCCTATGTGGAGCATGGAGCTCTGTGTGAGCGATCCCGTGACCTTATGGATGCTCTGCGCACACAAATCAGCGCCCCGGCGCAGCGCTCCCATCGGAAGCTTATCGGAAAAATACAAATGTGCGCCGTGCGCCTCATCCACAAGCAGCATCGCACCATGCGCATGGCAGATTTCAGAGAGCGCCTGCAGGTCGCTGCACACACCGTAATAGGTGGGACTTACGAGCAGGAGGCCCCGAATATCCGGCTCCTTTTCAAAGGCGCGCTGCACGGTCTCCGGCTTTAAGCTGCCCCAGATGCCGCGGTTATCGGAGTATTCCGGCATTACATAGACCGGTCGCGCACCGCTCAATATCATCCCCATCATCACAGACTTGTGAACATTCCGCGGCACGAGCAGCTTTTCTCCCTCTCCCGCACACGAAAGCACCATAGCCTCGTTTCCGCACGTCGTCCCGTTCACAAGGAAAAAACTCTTTCTGGCGCCGAATACCTCCGCCGCGAGCTGCTGCGCCTTTAGAATCGCTCCCTCCGGGTGGTGCAGATCATCAAGCCCCGCTGCTTCCGTAAGGTCATAGGAGAAAATTTCCGTCCCCACGCGGTCCGTCCAGCGTCTGCTGATCCCGCGCTCCATCCTGTGTCCCGGAATATTGAAATACGCTGGCTTTTTTTCTGTAAATGCTTCGATTGCTTCGAGAATCGGTGTCTGATTCTGATTCATATGTCTCCTTTCCCACTGCGTGAAAAAAGACCGCGTGATGTAAATCCGCGGTCTTTTTTATATTTTTTATTTATTCTACTATAGTTGTCCAGCCGTATTTATCCTCGATCCTGCCCCACTGGATTCCAGTCAGACAGTCGTACAGCTTCTGAGTCAGATCCCCAATCTTGAAATCGTTAACCGTGATCTCCTCTCCACGGTAGCGCAGCGCGCCGACCGGTGAAATAACTGCTGCTGTTCCGGTTCCGAACACCTCTTCCAGCCTGCCGTCGCGTCCGGCCTGCATCAGATCATCGATAGAAAGGCGCGTCTCATTGACCTTATATCCCCAATCCTTCAGGATATGGATGATGGAGTCGCGGGTCACGCCCGGAAGCACGGTTCCCTCGATCGGGGCAGTGTAGATCTCGCCGTCGATCTTAAACATGATATTCATGGAGCCTACTTCTTCTACATACTTGCGCTCTGTTCCGTCCAGCCACAGCACCTGAGCACAGCCTTCCTTCTCAGCCTGTACCTGACCGATGATGGAGCCGGCGTAGTTGCCTCCGCACTTTGCAAAGCCTGTTCCGCCCTTTACGGCACGGACGTACTGATCCTCAACCATGATCTTCACCGGATTAAGTCCCTCCTCATAGTAAGCACCTACCGGAGATAAGATAATCATGAAGCAGTAGGAATTCGCCATATGAACGCCCAGGGAAACCTCCGTTGCGAACATGAACGGGCGGATATACAAAGATGTATCCGGCTCAGACGGAACCCAGTCCTTCTCCACCTTTACAAGCTCCTCAACCGCCTCCACAAACATATCCTCGGGAAACTGAGGCATGCACAGTCTGTCGTTTGAATTCATCATTCTGCGCGCATTCATCTCCGGGCGGAATAACTGAATTCTGCCGTCTGCCCTTCTGTATGCCTTCAGTCCCTCAAAGGTCTCCTGTGCATAGTGAAGAACCACGCTCGCGGGCATCATAGTGATCGCCTCGTGCGGAACGATTCTGGCATCATGCCAGCCCTGTCCGGCGTCATAGTCCATGACAAACATATAATCTGTGAAGTACTTGCCGAATCCAAGTGCTTTCTGGTCCGGCTTCTCTAAAAGTTTCTCGCGTTTTTCAAATCTGATTTCCATAATGTACTCCTCTCAGCGGCCGGCTCACACGCCGTATGCTTTACTCTTTCACCGCATAAAATTAACTGTTCTTAGTATAAAACTGCATGTTCCATACGTCAATAGGAAATCTCAAAAAGGTTGCTTTTCTTTTCCTTATCTGGTAAAGTAAAGCATACAGAGTTCCAACAAATAAAAAAGAAAAAGAGAGGTATTTACCCATGAGCGATTTCGACAAGAATCCATTTGCGTGCACAGGAAGCTGCGAGTCCTGCACAAGCGACTGTAGCGGAGACTTTCAGCCGGATCATCCGACTGTCACCCTGACTCTGGACGACGACAGCGTCATTGAGTGCGCAGTTCTTACAATCTTCCCGGCAAACGGCAAGGAGTATATTGCACTGCTTCCGCTTGATGAGAACGGAGAGAACCAGGACGGAGAGGTTTATCTGTACCGCTACACCGAGAATGAGGGCGGACAGCCTATGCTCGAGAATATTGAGAGCGACGAGGAATATGACATCGCTGCAGACGCATTTGACGAGATGCTTGATGCGGCACAGTTTGAGGAAATGGCCGGCGAAGACGAAGAGGAATAAGGAGAAGCCCGCCTGCGCAGAGCATTCGGAATAAGTTCCGGCTCCGCACAGGCGGACTTTTTTCTACAGCACAGAAATGAGCTCTTCTATTTCCTCCATCCGTGTCGCCCAGCTCGTCGCAAAGCGCACGACAGTGTGCATGTCGTCGTATTTTTCCCAGAAGCTGAAAACCGCAAGGCGGCTCAGCCGCTCCATCTGCGAGTTCTCCAGAATCACAAATATTTGGTTTGTCGGGGAATCGATGTAAAGCTCATATCCCTTTTCGCACAACGCCTCTTTCAGGCGGTTCGCTGCCTGGATTGCATTTTCGCTGATCTTTTTATATAAATCATCTGTAAAGAGCACGTCAAACTGGATTCCCAGCAGCCGCCCCTTTGCCAGCAGCGCTCCCTGCTGCTTCGTCATTGTCATAAAATGCTTCGGTGCTCCCTTCGGAAACACAACAGCCTCGCCGCAGAGCGCGCCAGCCTTCGTTCCGCCGATATAAAAGACATCCGTCAGCCGGGCGATGTCCTGAAGTGTCACATCACACCCGCATGCCAGGCCGTAGCCGAGCCGCGCGCCGTCCAAAAACAGCGGAATTTCATATTCCCGGCAGACTTTGCTGAGCGCTTCCAGTTCCGCCGCGGAGTAAAGCGTGCCGTATTCCGTCGGATGGGAGATATACGCCATACCCGGAAATACCATATGTTCCCGGTTTCCGTCATCGTGAAATGTCTTAAGAAAATTTCTCAGATCGTCTGCTGAGAGCTTTCCTTCCTTCTGCGGCAGCGCCAGCACCTTATGCCCCGTATACTCGACCGCGCCTGCCTCGTGTCCGTTGATATGTCCCGTAACCGGTGCGATCACACCCTCATACCGCCGCAAAAGCGCGCTGATAACCGCAGCGTTCGTCTGTGTCCCGCCCACCAGGAAGAATACGTCCGCCTGCGGGCAGCCGCAGGCGGTACGGATCTTCTCTTTTGCGGACTCACAGTAGTGATCCGTTCCGTATCCGGGAAGCTTTTCCATATTTGTCTCAATTAATTTCTGCAGCACTGCCGGGTGCGCGCCCTCACAGTAGTCATTTTCAAAGTACAGCATCCTGTCCTCCTCCGCATAGAAACTGCCGGAAACATTAAACTGTCCCCGGCAGCGATATCATCTGTCAGATTTCTACATCCTTCGTATAATCCACGTTGTCAAATCCAAAACCGAACATGTGGTAGAAGTCCTCCCAGTAGCCGTCAATGTCCGCAAGTTCACGCACATTGTCGGAATTCACTTTCTTCCAGGTTTCCTCCACCTGCTTCTGGGTATCCTCGTCCATCTCCCAGTCATCCATACGGATTCTGCCGTCCGCATCTGTACATACATGATCGCTGTACAGCTTCTGGGAAAACAGACGGTAGATCTGCTCGATACATCCCTCGTGTGTGCCTTTCTCCTTCATGATGCGGTAAAGGATTGCGAAATACAGCGGCACAACCGGGATTGCAGAGCTTGCCTGCGTCACAAGCGCCTTATTTACGGAAATATAAGCGCGGTATGCGTTCTGCTTCTCGTTCATGTGATCCGCGGTCTTATGTAAGTGCTGCTTTGCCCTTCCAATCGTTCCCTCGTAGTAAATCGGGTATGTCAGCTTCGGACCGATGTAGGAGTATGCCACTGTCACGGCATTCTCAGCGAGCACGCCCGCTGCGGACAGGGTATCCATCCAGTCCTCCCAGTCCTCGCCGCCCATGACCTTGATCGTTCCTTCGAGCTCTTCCGGCGTTGCGGGCTCCACAGTCTTCTCAGAGACGGTATTGTGCTTCAAGTCCAGGCTCTTCTCTGTGAACGCCTCTCCCGTGGTCTTCAGAGATGAAGTGTAAACGGTTCCGTCCTCTGTCGTCCTGCGGGGAGCTGCAAGAGAATAGATCACAAGATCCACCTGTCCGAGGTCATTTCGGATCGTCTCCACAGTCTGCTCCTTAATCTCACGGGAAAATGCATCGCCATTGATGGATTTTGCATACAGTCCCTTCTCAGATGCGAACTTCTCGAATGCTTTTGTGTTGTAATAACCCGGTGTCGCAGTTCGTCTGCCGTTTGACGGGCGCTCAAACATGATGCCGAGCGTATCTGCTCCGCAGCCGAATGCAGCCGTGATGCGGCTTGCCAGACCGTAGCCCGTCGATGCTCCGATCACGAGCACCTTCTTTGGTCCCTGAATACTTCCCTTTTCTGTTACATACTTCACCTGACGCGCCACATTCTCCGCACATCCGGTCGGGTGGGCGGTCGTACAGATAAATTCTCTCACTTTCGGTTCTACTATCATAATCTTTTTCCTGTCCTGTTCTTTCATATTCTGCCGTCTGTGCAGTTCTTTGTTATTTTATATATACTACAAACTATTTTGAATGTCAAACTGTTTTGCATTACGGCATCCCCACATAGAAGGTATAAAGCTCGTCAAGTGCCCCATACCGGTAGTTCAGCGTATCGAGTCCGTAGTAGTCCATATAGTACCCGGCGAGCTCGTCGAGAAGCCCGTTTTCCCGCAGCTCCGACTTTGCCCGCTCGTACGCCTCTCTGTTGGTATACTTGAAATGAATCACGCGGTTCTTCTCGTCAATCTGGCGCACAAAATAATTGTATAGCATTGTACGGTCGAACTTTTCAAAACAGCTCGCGTTTCTGACATAATAATTATTCGCGGTAGCAGTACATGACGGCAGCACCAGCCCCGCATCGGGCGTCACAAGCTGCTCATACTCCTCCGGGAACGGGCAGAAATAATCGTAGAGCGCCTGATTTTCCTCCAGAGAAGACGAAAACTCGGGCATATCCCCGTAGGTGACATCTACATAATAATACTCCCCGTCAAGGCGTATGATATTCCACGCATGTCCCTCCACGGTATCTCTGGCATCTCCGGTCACATAAATGCACTCAATGCCCGCTCTCTCGCACAGATACTGAAACGCGCGTGCGTATCCTGCGCAGACAGCCTCATGCTGCAGAAAGACGCCGGCGATATTCTGATCGTTTTCGTTCTGGACATACTCGGTGTCCGTGATGATGCGCTCGTAAATCAGACGCGCTGTCAGATACGTATTGTCCTTCTGATCGACCTCTGTCAAGATCTCATCCGCCAGCTCTTCAATCTGTTCCGCCTGGCTGCGTGCCTCCTGGGAGGAAACGTTGTATCCCGGCTGAAGGCGCGCGTATGTGGTATACAGAATCTTTCTTGTATTACCCGCATTCTGAGCCCAGAAGTACTCCGGGTGATCCATGAGTACCTTCTGATACGCACGGTCAATCAGATCATCATCCGCTGTTGTCAGCAGAATGTCTGTCTCAAACTCCTCAATGCCGGACTGTATCTGCCTGTAGATCCGCTTTTCCTGTTCATCGGCCTGATGAAAATAGTATTCCTGATGGCCGGGCATCTCCTCCTGGACGCTTGCGCCCTCCAGCTCCTCAATCTGCCGCTTTAGCTCTCTTCCTCCGGAAGAGAACAGATGCGGTGCTTTTTCCACTGTCTCGCTGAATGCCGTCCCGACATTTTCCGCCATCTCGCGGACCCCCGCGCAGCCGAACATCGACAGAACCAGCACCAGCCCCGCCCCTGCAAGCAATGCTTTTTTCTTCATCCTGATTTCTCCTGTAAACGGCGCGGATGGATCGTCCGCGAATTTATAGCTATGCCTATTATAGCGTGCATTGCCGTTTCAGGCAATCCTTTTTATTCGTCAAATTCTGCTTGTCCGGGCTTGGGGTATCGTTTATAATGGAAAACTGAGGTGATAGAAATGATAAAAAAAGAAGTCCTGGAGATCCGAAAGCAGTTCACGCAGGACAACTGCGCGATCTCCCGTATCTGCGGCTGCTATGTGGACGCGGAGAAAAACATAAAGACCAAACTCAAGGACGCGTTCCTCTCCCTGCCCGAGGAGGAAATGTTTAAATATTTCGAAATTTTTCGAAAGACGCTCTCCGGAACCGTAGGGAAAAACCTTCTGAACCTGGAATTTCCGCTTGAGCAGGAATCAGACGGAGGAACACAGTCTTATCTCTTAAAGCTTCGGGACAGTCAGCTGAAAGACGACGGTCTGCTTGACGATTTCTATGAGAAAATCATTGAGACGTACAGCTATGGGGAAAATTACTACATTATCCTGATTCACGCATCCTACGACATTCCAAAGCGCGGCAAAGACAACGAGGAGATGTTCGACGCCTCCGAGGACGTCTACGAATATCTTCTCTGCTGCATCTGCCCTGTCAAGCTCTCGAAAGCGGGACTATGCTACAATGAGGCTACGAACAATATCGAAGACCGCATCCGCGACTGGATCGTCGAAGCACCGGACTGCGGCTTCCTTTTCCCGGCGTTTAATGACCGAAATACGGATCTGCACAGTATGCTCTACTATTCCAGGAAGGCGGATGAACTGCAGTATGATCTCATCGATCGCTTCTTCGGCTGTACGATCCCGCTGACTGCCAAGGATCAGAAGGATACGTTCAACGAAATCCTCGAGGAGACGCTGGGAGAAAAATGCGACTACGAGACAGTGCGCACGATCCACGACACCCTGAACGATATGCTGGAAGAGCACAAAGACGATCCGGAGCCTGTCACGCTCGATAAGGCTGAAGTCCGGCGTCTTCTCCTGGACGGAGGCGCCCAGGGCGAACCGCTTGAACGGTTTGACGGCCATTTTGACGAGACAGTCGGTGAAAAGGAATCTCTGCTCGCCTCCAATCTGGTCAACACCCGATCTTTTGAGATTAAGACGCCCGATGTGGTGATAAAGGTCAATCCCGACCGAACAGATCTCGTGGAGACGAGAACCATCGACGGCAGAACGTATCTCGTTATTGAGGTAAACGATTCCGTGGAGGTCAACGGCATCCATGTCAGAACATCGGCAGCGGATACGCTCGCGGCTGATGAGGCAGCTGCCAGCGAAGCGTAAAAAAAGGACAGAAAGTTTCGGTGCTTTCTGTCCTTTTCAATACTATTCCATTCTCAGGCGCTCTACGATGCTCTGTTTCTCCAGATTTCGAAAGCAGAGATACGGGATGACAACCGCAAACACGATCAAAATCGGTGTGCATACCAGCAGCGGGAAGAGCGTAAAATGGAAGGTGGAAAATCCTCCCGCTGTCA
>CALWSC010000012.1 GCA_944384105.1 uncultured Lachnospiraceae bacterium
GAAACACTTGAATAATCCAGTCATCCAGACAAGAAAGTAGCAAATGAAGCACCGTATTGTACAGAAATCAGATTTATACTGAGGTAATATTTAAAATTTGTGTCCAGTTTTTGTTGACTAGTGCACATTTTAAGCTGCGAAGCACTCAAATTAAAGGTTCACATTCAAAGTAGTGAAGCACTTAAATTAAAAGTTTGCCCTCCAAGTAGCAAAGCACTTAATTTGATCAGATTACATTGATCATATATATTATATATAATCACCGCAAAAAAAGCAATTAAAAATTCCAAATTATATGTGGCACTAACGTTTGATAAGTAATTTTCCACGTGTCAAGAGCTCGCGCTGCTGTACCGCTTTAATGCAAATTTCCAAAGCGCCCGGCTCAGTGCGAAGAACAGGACCGGAGCAGCGGCGCCCCAAAGGCAGGCGAAAGGGGAGAGTTCACCCATGAGAAACAGTCCCGGGAAGTTTGTTATCACAAAAATGGGCAGGATATAAGTACCGATTCTGCGGAACCATTTTCCATAGATCAGAGAGGGCATATTATTAAAATCCCAAAGCGCATTGCTGATATCCGCGATACCTCCCACCGATACAGTCCAGAAGCTGAGAAGATACGGCAGCAGGAACAGACTGTAGGTCAGCAGGGCCCCGCAGAGCAGATAGAATAAAAATCCCGCGATGGGAAGAAATCCTACGGGAAGTTCGGCTAGGCGCCATCCGGTTATAATCATAATGATACCGGCAGCGAGATCCGGCAGAAGATAGGCAAAATCGAGCCGACGTATTGTTATGAGAAACTGCAGTGACAGCGGTTTTACAATATAGAGATCGAGCTCCCCGTGCCGAACCATCTCCGGAAGGGAGGAAAAATTGCCGAAATACAGCATATAAATGCCCGTCAGTACCAGATAGATTCCTACAAACAGTAAAATATGATTCGGAGTCAGGATACCGATATTGGTTCCCGCCTTGTAAATGATAGCCACATACAGCAGCTTAATCAGCATCCATCCCATTTCCACTGTAATACCCGTGATAAAATTTATGCGGTATTCCAGAGCGGACATCAGAGAGTACTTTGCGAAGACCCCCATAAGTTTTAAATAGTATACGATCTTTTTCATCATATTCCTCCATAATTTCATCCGCTGACCGCCGAATAATGGCGTATTCCGCGCTTCCAGAGATAATTTCCGAGACATAAGAAGAACAGAATCCATCCAATCTGAAAGGTAAATCCCATACCAACACGTTCCCATCCAAAACGTCCGTTGATAATATTTACCGGGAACTGCGCAGTGTATCCAAACGGCAGCAGAGTGGTCAGCATTTCTGCGGTTTTGCCGAAAATATCCAGAGGAAATACGCCGCCGCTTATGACAGTCAGGACAATGCTGATTGTTCCGAACAGTTTTTCCACATCCGTAAGCCAGAAGGCAAGAAGCCCGATACAGAAGAAAATAGTAAAGTTCAGAATAATAGCCAGTACGAGGCTTAAGAAGAATGCGGCTGTCCTTCCGGCGGTAATCGGCATTCCCTGTAAGCAGGCTGCCGCGGTAATGATTATGATGGCAGGCAGAGTGATCATAATTCTGGGAATCTTCTGTCCAAGAAACCAAAAGAATTGATACCGTTCGTATTTCAGAGGGCGGACGAGATATTTATTCAGCCCTCCTAATTTAATATCCGAATTCATTTCCCATTCAAATCCAGTGCTTACAAGCTGAGATATGATTACAGCCAGCAAAGAGTACATCAGAATCTCTCCGCGCTCATATCCAAAGACAGCCGATGCGTCTGAATGGCGGTACAGATAATTCCACATAGTTGTCTGAATGATGATGGGAAACAGTGCGCTGAGCATACTGAGAAGAAAGCTGATCCGGTATTCCAGAGCCTGTTCGACGCCCATAAGAAACACACAGCGATAGGCGTTCATGGCACTATGACCTCCTTCTGATAAAATCGGGAGATACTCTCCTCAATGGGTATTTCCGTGACGGTAAAATCCTCTATTTCAAGATTCGATAAAATAGCGGAGACTGCATCTTTCACATTTTCCTGTGCTACCTCCAGAATTACTTCAGCCGCGTTGATTTCTCTGACAGTGCCGAAGGTTTCCCAGATTTCAGCGCTTACCGGGGCGGCAGTCTTTACGGACAGCAGCTTTCTTTTGCCGAGAAGCCGGTTGATTTCCTTTAACTGTCCGTCGTATACGAGGCAGCCCTGATTGATGATTACAGTACGGCTGCACAGCGCCTCTATATCAGCCATATAGTGACTTGTGATAATAACCGTGGTCTTTTGCTGCTCATTGTATATTTTCAGAAATTCACGGATCTTTTGCTGCGAGAGAAGGTCAAGCCCGATTGTGGGTTCATCCAGAAACAGAATTTTCGGCCTGTGGATCAGCGCTGCCAGAATTTCCATCTTCATTCGTTCACCCAGAGAAAGCCTGCGCACCTGAACATTCATCAGATCCTTCACGTCGAGTAATTCTGCAAGCTCCGTTACGATATCCCGGTAATCGCTGTCGCTGATTCCGAAAATACATTTATTCAGGTAAAAGCTGTCGCTGGCGGGGAGATCCCACCAGAGCTGATTTTTCTGTCCCATGACAATGGAAATCTGGCGCTTAAATTCTGCAGAGCGATCCCACGGAGTAAATCCGTTTACCGATACGCTTCCGGAAGTCGGGTATAAAATGCCGGACAGCATTTTTAAAGTCGTCGTCTTTCCGGCTCCGTTCGGCCCCAGAAAACCAATCATTTCCCCTTCTTCGACTGAGAAGGAGATATCGCGGACCGCCTCTTTGATCAGTGATTCCCGGTGGAAAATATTGTGGAGAGAGCCTCTGATCCCGGCCGCCTTTCTGTAATACGTAAACTCTTTTCTAAGGTGTTCTACGGTAATCATGATATCTGCATCCTTTCTGCCTATATAAAATCTAAATGGCGGATATAATTTTCAAATGAAAGCTTTACCTCCGGATATCTTCGGCGGCTGATATACAGGTGTTCCCCGTTATCCAGCAGAACGCTGCTCCGCTCCAGGCAGCGGATATGATACATATTTACCAGAAAGCTTCGGTCTGTTCTGATAAATCCGGAACCCTTTAATCTTTTCTCGTACAGGGTCAGAGTTTCGGCAACGGAGAAAATATCCGTCTGTAAATGAAGCTTTATCTCGTGATGACAGCTCTCCAGATAAAGGATTTCTTTTTTGGGAATCAGCATCATTTTCCCATTGTGGATAAAGCTGACTCTGGCTGATGCGGGAGATTTGCTGCGCTGCATCTTTTGAAAAACGACGGCCAGATCCTGCTCCAGATTATAAAATCTTACTGTGTGGAAAAACGGCATTCTCAGAGCTGCAAATATGTCCTCAGACCGGTACGCGACATATACAATAGAAAGCGAGGACTCTTTTTGCCATAGCGTTTCCGCATACCCGAAAGCAGCAGCTCTGTCTTCATATGCCAGCAAAAGACAGGACAGATCGCTGCGGGACCCAGGCGAGGCAGGGGAGAGATCCTGAATCAGGCAGCCAAAGTTCTCCCTGACGGACAGAAGTTCCACTGTATGCCGAATTGTATTTTTCTCTTCATCCCGTCCGCATAGTATTCCGACCCTGAACATCGTCCGCTCTCCTTTGTCTCTGTTTTTCACGTGTTCCAAGCGTAACAAAATTGTTTCGCAAAATCAAGACGTTCTGCCTAAACGGTAGCGCGGTCTGCCCCAACGGCAGATGGCTTTTCTGTGAGATTATTTACAGGGAAACATTTTTCAGATACTGGAAGAATTGAATTGAAATAAAAATGGGGCTGCCGTTTGGCAGCCCCGTGATGTGAGATTATCCTTCAATAGAGATATATTTCTTTTCATCCACCTGTTTTGCGTCCTTTTTCGGAACGGTCAGTTTCAGGATGCCGTCCTCAAATTTCGCGTGGATGTCTTCCTGCTGGATGTGTTCTCCAACGTAGAAGCTTCTGCTTACCGCTCCGGCGTAACGCTCACGGCGGATGTACTTGCCGGTATCTTTCTCCTTCTCATCCTTATCCAGTCCCTTTGCGGCGCTGATGGTCAGGTAGCCGTTCTCCAGCTTAGCGGTAACTTCATCTTTCTTAAAGCCCGGAAGGTCAATATCCAGTTCATAGGAAGAATCTGTCTCGCGCACATCAGTCTTCATAATGTTCTTCTCATTCTTTCCGTACAGAGGATTTCTTCTTCCCCAAAATTCTCTCTCAAACGGGAAATCCATAAAATCATCAAATAAGTTTTCTCCAAAAATACTAGGCATCATCATAAGTCATATCTCCTTTCAAATGACAAATTATAATTAGCACTGTCGGAGAATTCCGAGGTGTTGTTTCCAGAACGATCCGGTCGGGTTTCTTTTTGTTCCCCTTCCTTTGTTCTAGTAGTACTATAACACTGATTGTTAGCCATGTCAAGCCTTGAGTGCTAATTTCACAGTTTTTTCACAAACTTCAAGAGACAGAATGGGAACGCCCGACGGCAGCTGGTATTCAGTTGGATTTAGATGATCTGTTTTTGTAGAAGGCTTTTATTGCCTGTGCAAAAAAATCAGACGCTCCTGCACCATATTTTTCATCAGTTATCCGCCTGGCTTTTTCATTGCGATAGTATTGCGCCTGAGCCAGCATAAGCCCTTCTTCGCTTTTGATCTGTGAAAACTGCTTCATAATAGAACCGTATTCTCCGACTGCTTCTCTAACTTCAAAAGAATCGGCATCACAGCCTTTCTTTGAGGCCAGTTTTTGTAAAACCCCCTCCAGCCGTTTGTTGTAACTTTCCGCCGCTTCTTTGCTGACAGGATTGTTGGCGACAGATAAGAACTTCTCTTTTCCGCCGTACCACTCAACAACTTTTGCGTAGCCTCTCTGCATTTTTTCTGATGAAACTGCCTCCATATAGTGCTGTCTCCACTCGTCGACACTTCCGAATTCTTTGACCGCAAGATTCCTTATGTTTTCCGGCATATGGTCAAACATAGTCTGGAACATTTCTTCAATTTCTGTTTTGTTGAATACTACAAAATCCATTTTATTGTCTCCTTTCAGAATGTCATCAATGCTGGCAATCAGGCGCTCCATGCGTTCCTTCTTTGTGACCAGCATTTTCCTTTGCATCTGCAGAATCTGCTTTTTATCAAGAGACGGGTTCTCCATAACGGCTTTGATATCTTTCAGAGGGATATCGAATTCACGGAAAAACAAAATCTGCTGCAGTGTTTCCAGTGCTTTATCGTCATAAAGCCGGTATCCCGCATCACTTTTTTCTGTCGGCTTCAATAATCCGATTTCATCATAATAGTGAAGCGTGCGTACGCTGATACCTGTTAAATTTGATATTTCCTTTACTGTCCTCATAACTGTTGACCTCCCGTTCCTGATATACTCACTTTACTCTATGACGCTCCGTAAGGGTCAATAGGAAATTTCAAAGAAAAAGCAGGAAACCGTTTCTGATTTCCTGCCCCGCACCTTCTGTGATAATGCCGTTTTTGCCATAGTCCTCCTTCAAATTGAAACAGCATTATAAATATCCTCGACAACGCTTTCCATATCTTTTTCGGATGTAATACGGACTTCCTTCAATACGTCCGAAAAATCCTTTTCCCTCCACCATCTGCGCATTGCTTCTTCGCCAAATTCCTGACACTTAGCTCTTGTCTGATGGCGCTTTAAAGTTTCCTCAAACGGCAAATCAAAGTAGTAGGCATAGATCTTCGTATCGTATAATTGAACGGCCAATTCAAATAGCGGCTTATACCAATCTGAATACATAATTCCTTCCAATATAACAATATCGCTGTGCTCACTGCCATACCTGAGGAGCTCTTTCATAAGAGGCAGGGCCAGAGTATTTTCTCCATCCTTGACTTTGAGCATTTCCCGTCTGACTGCATCCTGTGAAAGAAGCATGGTGTTGTGACCGAACCTGTTTTGTAATTCTTTGACAGTCGTGGTCTTGCCGCTGCCGGAATTGCCTCTGAGTATAAAATTTTAATCTCGCTGCGCCTTCCGTTTTGGTTGTATTATATAACGATCCGGAGTATTATGGAAGAAACAATTTTACAGGACAGGGGGATTTCCTATGCCGAACACGACGAAGCAGGCGCTGGAAGCGTCTCTTAAAAATATGATGCTGAAAAAGCCGCTGGACAAGATAACGATACACGATCTCACCTCAGACTGCGGGATCAGCCGTATGGCGTTTTATTATCATTTTAAGGATATTTATGATCTGGTGGAGTGGACGTGCGTGGAGGACGCGCGGCGGGCGCTGCAGGGGAAGAAAACATATGATACATGGCTGGAGGGAATGGTGCAGATCTTTGAGGCAGTGCTTGAGAATAAGCCGTTTATACAGAATGCCTACCGCTGCATCAGCAGGGATCAGATTGAGAGATTTCTGTTTCAGATTACATATGATCTGATCCGCGGCGTTGTGGAAGAGAAGGCAGAAGGAACCGGGATTGCAAAGGAGGATAAGACGTTTATCGCGGACTTCTATAAATACAGTTTTGTGGGAATCATGCTCGATTGGATCCGGAGGGGGATGAAGGACGATTACCGGGAGATTGCTGAGAAGATGAATCTGACGCTGCACGGAAATATTGCAAACTCCATCCGAAATTTCACCAATGGCATTGAGAAATAATTTACAGATGCGGGTAAATGATAAAAAACTTATCATTTACCCGCATCTGTAAATTGGCGCGGAAAGAAAAGAGCGGTAGGATAGAGCCATAAAACACAGAAAGAGGGCAGTATATATGGCTAAGAAAAGCATGAAATTTACAGTGGCGTCCGCAGTGCTCGCAGGAGCCGGGGCAGCAGCGGTGCTGGCAAAGAAAACAAAGGACAGCGGCCGTGAAAAGGCGAAAAAATCCGCGCAGAATACCGGCAGCTACCGCAATACGGAGCTGGGGATGCATGAGAAGAACAGCAAGGGTATTTATTACAGCAAGGGCAATTATGAGGCGTTTGCAAGACCGGAGAAGCCGGAGGGCGTGGAGGAGAAGAATGCCTATATTGTGGGCAGCGGGCTTGCGGCGCTCGCGGCAGCGTGTTTCCTCGTGAGAGACGCTCAGATGCCGGGCGAAAACATCCATATTTTGGAGGCGATGGATGTGGCGGGAGGCGCCTGCGATGGGATTTTTGATCCGAACCGCGGCTATGTCATGCGCGGCGGCAGGGAGATGGAGGACCATTTCGAGTGCCTCTGGGATCTGTTCCGCAGCATTCCTTCCCTGGAAAACCCGGGCGCGTCGGTGCTGGATGAATTCTACTGGCTGAATAAGCATGATCCGAACTATTCGCTCTGCCGTGCGACTGTAAACCGCGGCGAGGATGCGCATACAGATGGAAAATTTAATCTGAGCCAGAAGGGATGTATGGAGATCATGAAGCTCTTTATGACAAAGGATGAGGATCTCTATGACAAGACAATCGAGGATGTGTTTGACGACGAGGTGTTCCAGTCCACGTTTTGGCTGTACTGGAGGACGATGTTCGCGTTCGAGAACTGGCACAGCGCGCTGGAGATGAAGCTGTACTTTCAGAGGTTTATCCACCATATCGCGGGGCTTCCGGATTTCAGCGCCTTAAAATTTACGAGATATAATCAGTATGAGTCGCTGATCCTTCCGATGCAGAAGTACCTGGAGGACGCGGGCGTAGATTTTCAGTTTCATACCGAAGTGACCAATGTAGTATTTGAGTTCAAGAACGGCAGAAAGATCGCGTCCGCGATCGAATGCAGCGTGAATGGTGCGGAGAAGGGTATCCTTCTGACAGAAAATGATCTTGTGTTTGTAACAAACGGAAGCTGCACGGAGGGCACGATTTACGGCGACCAGAATCATGCGCCGAACGGGGATGCTGAGGTGCGTACAAGCGGCTGCTGGAATCTCTGGAAGAATATCGCGAAGCAGGATTCCTCCTTCGGGCATCCGGAGAAGTTCTGCTCAGACATCTCGAAGACAAACTGGGAGTCAGCTACAGTCACGACGCTGGACGATAAGATTCTGCCGTATATCACAAATATCTGTAAGAGAGACCCGAGGAGCGGAAAGGTTGTGACCGGAGGAATTGTAAGCTGCCGTGATTCGAGCTGGCTGATGAGCTGGACTATCAACCGTCAGGGTCAGTTTCAGGAGCAGGATCCGGAGAAGGTCTGCGTATGGGTATACGGGCTGTTCACAGACGTGCCGGGCGATTTTGTGAAAAAACCGATGAAAGAATGTACGGGCAGAGAGATTACGGAGGAGTGGCTGTATCATATCGGGGTTCCGGTGGAGCAGATTCCTGAGCTGGCAGAGAGCAGCGCTGTGTGCGTGCCCACGCTGATGCCGTATATTACCGCGTTTTTCATGCCCAGAACAAAGGGAGACCGTCCGGATGTAATACCGGATGGATGCGTGAATTTCGCGTTTCTGGGACAGTTTGCTGAGACGCCGAGGGATACGGTCTTTACCACGGAATACTCGGTTCGAACCGCTATGGAAGCTGTGTACGGGCTGCTGGGAGTAGACCGCGGCGTCCCGGAAGTCTGGGGCAGTGTATACGACATCCGCGAACTGCTGGAAAGCTCTGTACGCCTCATGGACGGCAAGTCTCCTCTTGAAATCGAACTTCCAGGACCGTTAAACGTTCTGAAAAAGCCTCTGCTTAAGGCGGTGAAAGGAACGGTAATTGAAAAGGTGCTTAGGGATCATAATGTAATCAAAGAAGGCATGCTATAAAAAATTCACCCGCGCCGGGTGCGCTTTATGTTCTTCCGGCGGAAAGTTCCTTCAGCATATCGGCGAACTCCCGGTCGTCGGGATCGATCGAGAGCACGTAGCGGACGCGTCCCTCGAAGCTCTGCAGATATTTCTCAGGCGGCAGGGGAGAGCTCATGTGCCGAAGATGATCTTCCGCACCGTATTTTTTCAGAAAGTACCATTCCTGGCGAAGCTTCCGCCGATAGGATTTGGAAAGATGCGGGCGGTCATTGACGACAATGCCGGTGACCTCCTGGCGCCGGGAGGAGGAGAAGAAGCCGGTCTTGTCCGGATTCAGCTCAAAACCGAGGCGCAGCAGAAACCCTTCGGCGGTCGACTTCACTTGGTCCGGGTTGAAATCGCCCGAGAAGGTCAGGTCATCACAGTAGCGGGTGTAGGTGATGCTGCGCGCCCCGCACCAGCCGCTCATATAACGGTCAAAGGGAGCCATCACGAGATTGGAGATATACGGTGAGGTGGGAGCTCCCTGGGGAAGGCTGTCATGAAGGCAGCACAGATGTGCGAGCAGCGTCCGAACGGCGGGAGGAAAAAACTCGCCGGGGAAAGCGAGACTGTAGACGGACAGATAGGTGATACTTCCGAAGAAATCGCGGATATCCAGCTTCAGAACACAGCGCTTCCCCGTATGCGGCTGTGCATTCTCAAGCAGAGGAATCCCTTTTCTGTAAGCGCGTGCGCATGGGGAAACGGGAAGCTGTTCGAGAATCTGCGTCAGAATACGCTTTTGAACAGATTTTAAGAGATGGTCCGGCACATCGAGCGTGCGGTATCCGCCGCTCTTCTTTGGAATACGAACGCGGCGGTAGTGATCCTCGGCATGGTTGGAGAGCGCATAAAGAAGCGCAGCCTGCTTTCCGCGTGAAGCCGTAAGCTCTCCGGCAAGATCCAAAGACAACAGAAACTCTGTCTCCTGTTTGCTGCTGCAATACTTCCATAATCCGTTCCGCAAAATCATTCCGCCTCCCTCAGGTAATAATCAGGCGCGCAAAAGTACACAAAAAGATGATACCGGAGACAGCGCAGATGTGCAGAACCAGCCGGAAGGCTGGACGCGGGCATGTATATGACCGCCGTACATCGAAGCTGCCGCAGGGCGGGCGAAGCCGTCCCGCCGGAAAAGAAAACCGGGAAAGCGACTCGCTTCCCCCACAGAAAAACCCTGTGAACGCTGTACCTTTGCGCGCATGTTATTCTCAGTGTAGCATATACGGGGGAAAATGCAAGGATAAAACGATGAATTCAGCATCAAAAAGGAGGGGTGTCTTTCGACAGCCCTCCTTAAATATCTTATCTATGATTAAGCTGCAGCATTGTCTGTATTAGAGCTTCCAAGCGTAATGTCAAGCGTCTGCTCCGAGTAGGTTCCGTTATCCGGAACCTGGACGGTGATCGTGACTTTCTCACCGGATGAATAATACTGAAGCGTATCTTTTAGCTGCTCTGTTGTGGTCACAGAATTTCCGTCAAATTTGGTGATCACATAGCCCTGTCTGATACCTGCCTGCTCTGCAGCGCCGCCTTTGTTGACTTCCGCAACGTAGACACCCTCCGGGATGCCGTAGGCACTGCTCAGCGCGCTGGAGACATCTCTGCACTGAATGTCAAGTGTTCCCCGGTTGTCCTCGGAGACTTTGGAGCGGGTAGTCTGGTTCATCAGGCGCTCGATGATGTCGCTGGCCCTTGATACAGGAATCGCATAGCCCATACCTTCAACCTCTGTGGAGGCGAGCTTTGCGGAGTTGATGCCGATGACCTCACCGTTCATGTTCAGCAGCGCGCCGCCGCTGTTGCCCGGATTGATGGCTGCATCGGTCTGGATGTATGTGGCATCTGTATCAGCAGAGCTGTCCGAAGCATCACTGAGTGTGCGGTTCGTTGCGCTGACGATACCGGTTGTCACGGACTGACCGTAGCCGAGTGCGTTTCCGATTGCAACAACCTGTTCGCCGACCTGCAGTTCATCGGAATCGCCGATGGTCGCGATTGCGATGCTCGATATGGTATCCGAGGAAATGCTGTCCAGAGGAACCGCAATGACAGCAAGGTCATTGTCCGCATCTGTGCCTTTGATCTGTGCCTCGTAGACCTGATTATCGATAAAGCTTACGGACAGGGTATCCGACCCCTCCACGACATGGTTGTTGGTGACGATCAAAAGTTCTGTGTCGTTTTTACCGATAATGATACCGGAACCGCAGCTCTCTGTCTCTTCGGTCTGCGGCTGCTGGAAGCTGTAGCCAAAAGCACTGAAGAGGGACTGAACTTCCTGCACGGATTTATTTGTAATCGATACGATGGAAGGCATCGCCGCGGAAGCAATGTCAGATACATCGAGGCTTCCTGCTGCATCCGAGGATCCTCCCGTCGCAGTCGCCTTAATCAGATTAGCCTGCTGAGAAGCTGCTGACGTATTCCGGCTGTAGCCAGACAGGTAGTTTACACCCTGGAACGCACCTGCTGCGACGCCTCCGAAGAGCATTGCACTTAATGTGATCGCTCCTGCTTTCTTCATGAGAGCGGAAGTTTTCTTCGGGAGTCTTCTGCGCGGTTTCCTCTGTTTCGGCATCTCCGGAACCTGAAAGCTGTTATTTTCGTTATCTGTGTACTCTGTATAATCTCTGAAATCTGACATATATGATTCCTCCTTTGGAATGTCTGATTTGTATTCCTCTTTGTTTTTATGGCTACAGTATAAAAAAAGTCTGTGAAAAAAGTATTGTGGAAATGTGATGGAAATTGGATAAAAGTGTGAAAAAATGGTGATAAAAAAAGAGGAGCCGCATGCTGCGGTTCCCTTTATCTTCAATCTTCAGACAGCAGTTTCCGGCTGTCTGCGCACTGCGTTATCCTGGAAGCGAAAGTAGTCCGGGCGGTGGCGTGACTCCGTGTACTCAAACATGACGCCGTCGCTGTTAAATGTCTGGCTGCTGATCACAGCGAGACAGTTATAATCGTCCGCATTCATCTCAAGGTACTTCTCATCGATCTGCGTGATCTTCTCTACCGTCACAACGCGCTTGCTGTTTACTATTGTCATATGAAGCGTATGCTCCAGATAATCGTAGATCGAACGCTCTGCGATCTCAGGCGTAAGCCCCGGGACTGCGTTTTTGAGAAAATAGTTGTGATTCAGAATCAGCGGCTTGCCGTCAATATAATGAAGCCTCTGCAGATAATACAATTCCGTGCCCGCAGGAAATCCGGTGCGCCGCTCGATCTTGGCGTCAGCGGTCAGTTCCGTAAAAAAGAGAACCTTCGTGACCCCCTTGCGATGTGTGCGGGCAGACGCTTCATGGAAGGACTCAATGCCTCCGATCGTGTAGGAGGTCTGCTCAACCGGGCGGAAGATATTCCGGACACCTTTGCCCTGAAGTGTCTGCACATACCCGTCGCGAACCAGTTCGCCGATCGCGCGGCGGATCGTATTGCGGGAGCAGTCATATGTGACAATCAGACTGTTCTCCGAGGGCAGTAGCTCCTGATACGGAAAATCCTCAGTCTCAATCTTCTGCTTTAAATCCCGGTAAATCGCATAATACTTGCTCTTTGGCATGCTGTGTCACCCTCTCTGTCTTGTTTAAACATCTTGAATTTTATTATGAGAGAAGAAGCCCAGAAAGTCAAGCGTCGAGAGCAAGGTAATATCCTACAAATTTGCAAAAGCATTTTTAGATAAAAAATACGAAAAACGCATAACCTTCAGTAAACTGATTGACATGTTTAAACAAGCGTGCTAAGCTATACTTGTTCAAACAAGTACGGCGACTCGGTAACGAGCGATGTGCAGATAAATATAAGGAGGTATGGGGAATGGCAAAGTATGATAACGAAGTCAGAGAGCTCTTGAGACTCGTCGGAGGAAAAGAGAACATCTCAGCAGTTTCCCACTGTATGACGAGAATGCGCTTCGTGCTGGTCGATGAGAAGAAAGCGCAGACCAAGGAAATTGAGAAGATCAAATGCGTGAAGGGAACCTTCACCCAGGCAGGGCAGTATCAGGTAATCATCGGAAACGATGTATCGACGTTTTATAATGAGTTTACTGCCTATGCCGGCATCGAGGGCGTGAGCAAGGAGGCGGCGAAGCAGGCTGCCAAGGGTAATCAGAACTGGGTGCAGAGGCTGATGAGCAATCTCGGCGAGATTTTCGCTCCTATTATTCCGGCCCTGATCTGCGGAGGTTTGATCCTCGGATTCAGAAACATCATTGACAGTATCGCATTTTTTGACAATGGAACAAAGACGCTTGTAGACATTTCCCAGTTCTGGGCGGGCGTGGACAGCTTTCTGTGGCTGATCGGCGAAGCGGTATTCCATCTGCTGCCTGTAGGCATCGTATGGTCGATCACGAAGAAGATGGGCACAACGCAGATGCTTGGTATCGTTCTGGGTCTGACACTTGTATCCCCGCAGCTTCTGAATGGATTCAGCGTGGCGAGCACGCCGGCGGATCAGATACCTGTATGGGATTTCGGATTTGCCAAGGTTCAGATGATCGGCTATCAGGGTCAGGTTATCGCAGCGATGATGGCAGGCTTCGTTCTGGTATATCTTGAGAAGTTTTTCCGAAAACACTGTCCGGCAGTGATCAGCATGATTGTCGTACCGTTTTGTTCCCTGGTTCCGGCAGTATTTATCGCACACATGGTTGTAGGCCCTATCGGCTGGAAGATCGGAAATGCAATCGCTGATGTCGTTTACGCAGGATTGACCTCCAATGTGAGATTCCTCTTCGCAGGTTTGTTCGGTCTGCTGTATGCACCGATCGTTATGACTGGTCTGCACCATATGACAAACGCTATTGATACGCAGCTGATCGCGAACATGCAGAATACTGCTACCCCCGGTACCATTCTGTGGCCGATGATCGCTCTGAGTAATATCGCACAGGGATCCAGTGTACTCGCTATGTCCGTGCTTCAGAAGAAGAACGAGCGCGCAAAGCAGGTCAATGTTCCGGCATGTATCTCCTGTTATCTGGGTGTAACGGAGCCGGCTCTCTTCGGTGTCAACCTGAAATACGGATTCCCTCTTGTATGTGGTATGATCGGTTCAGCGATCGCGGCAATGATCTCCGTAGGCTTCGGCGTTCGTGCAGTCAGCATCGGTGTCGGAGGACTTCCGGGAATCTTATCCATCTATTCAGAGTATTATTTGATTTTCCTTGCAGCGATGGCAGTGGCTATTGTGGTGCCGTTCGTACTCACACTTATTATAGGAAAGGCAAAGCTTTCCAGAGCAGATCTTGTAGGAGAAGAAGAGGCAGAAGAGCCCGCAGAGGCAGCTGCAGAGACAGAGGAGACTGCAGCAGCAGAGCAGACACAGGATACACCTTCAGAATTAAAGGCAGTTCTCAGCGGCAGGGTAATCCCGCTGGAGGATGTTCCGGACGATGTATTCTCACAGCATGTAATGGGTGACGGTGTGGCAATTGAGCCCACGGATAATACGGTAGTTGCACCGGCTGACGCCACAGTCAGTGCAGTCATGGAGGATTCCAGACATGCCTGCGGTCTGACGCTTGCAAATGGAACCGAGCTTTTGATCCATGTCGGCATCGACACTGTAGATATGAACGGCGACGGCTTTGAGCTCTTTGTAAAAGAGGGAGATAAGGTAAAATGCAAAGACCCGCTGATCCGGTTTAACCCTGATAAGATTAAAGCAGCAGGACACCCGACGACGACAATCTTCCTTGTAACAGACGAGGGAAGCGCCTCCGGCATTCAGTATCTGTCAGGTATGGATGCGAAGGCAGGAGAGACGGCAGTAATAAAATTCTGACAGAGGACGGGGGCGGCGGCGCGGCGAAGCGCTGCGTCCCCATTCGCATATAGCAGAGCAGAAAGGAAGTTTGGAAGCTACCATTATTGACGCAGTAAATGCGTCGGAAAGGGGAAAAGATGAAGATGGCAGATTTTAAGAAAAGTGTAGTTTATCAGATTTATCCGAAATCTTTTTACGATACGAACAGCGACGGTCTGGGAGATCTGAGAGGAATTATTGAGAAACTGGACTATATCAAGGAGCTGGGTGCAGATTATATCTGGATGACTCCGTTCTTTGTATCTCCGCAGAAGGACAATGGCTATGATGTGGAGGATTATTACAACATTGATCCGAGATACGGAACAATGGAAGACTTTGAGGAGCTCTCCAGAGAAGCTGAAAAAAGAGGTATCCGCCTGATGCTCGATATGGTATTTAACCATACGTCCAGCAGGAATGCATGGTTTCAGAAAGCGCTGGCAGGGGATGAAAAGTATAAGAATTATTATATCTTCCGCAAAGGAAAAGCGCCGGGAGTGCCGCCTACCAACTGGGAGAGCAAGTTTGGCGGCAACGCATGGGAATATGTAGAGAAATTTGACGAATACTATCTGCATCTGTTTGATGTCAGCCAGCCGGATTTAAACTGGGATAACCCGGAAGTCCGCCGGGAAGTTCAGAATGTCGTGAAGTTCTGGATGGGAAAGGGCGTCAAGGGATTCCGCTTCGATGTGGTAAACCTCATCAGCAAGAGTGTATATGAGGACGACTATGAAGGCGACGGACGCCGCTTCTATACCGACGGCCCCAATATTCACAAGTATTTAAAAGAGTTGAATGAAATGACCTTCGGAACCGATGCTGAGATTATTACAGTTGGTGAGATGTCCAGCACTTCCATGGAAAACTGTTATCAGTATGCGGGAGAAAATTCCCATGAGCTTTCCATGGTGTTCAGTTTCCATCACCTGAAGGTGGATTTCATGGGAAACGAAAAGTGGGTAATGGTACCGTTTGACTTTAAGAAATTAAAGAAAATTATTTTCGACTGGCAGACAGGTATGGCGGAGCACAATGCATGGAATGCGGTATTCTGGTGCAACCATGACCAGCCACGCGTGGTATCCAGATTCGGAAATGTGGAAAAATACTGGAAGGAATCCGCAAAGATGCTTGGAACCGTCGTACACTGCCTGCGCGGTACGCCGTATATCTATCAGGGTGAAGAGCTCGGAATGACAAACGCGGGATTCACAGACATTTCCCAGTATAAGGATGTCGAGAGTCTGAACCACTTCCGTATTCTGCAGGAGAAGGGTCTGACTGCGGAGAATGCATATCAGATTCTGCAGATCCATTCCAGGGATAACAGCCGTACTCCGATGCAGTGGACAGATGGGAAAAACGGCGGTTTCACAGACGCAGAGCCGTGGATAGAGGTAAATCCGAACCACACGCAGATCAACGCGGAGGCAGAGCTGGCGGACGAGGATTCTATTTTCCGCTATTATCAGAAGCTTGTGAAGATGAGAAAAGAGTATGACGTCATCGCATACGGAGACTTCAAGGCGCTGGCACAGGAAGATCCGGAGGTGTTCGCGTATAAGAGGGCATACCGGGATGAAGAGCTTCTCGTGGTGAATAACTTCTACGGAAAAGAGATATCGTGGAAGGTACCGGAAAATATGGATGGTTATGACCGTATTTTGGGCAATTATGACACCTGGAACATTGAAAATAAAAAAATTATATTAAAACCGTATGAAAGTCTGGTATTTTACAGAAAAAAATAGTACAATAGCTATATCATGACGGATATGAAAGGAGAACAACATTATGAAATCATTTACTTACACAATTCAGGACGAACTGGGGATCCATGCAAGACCGGCGGGCGTACTCGTAAAAGAGGTTAAAAAGTTCGAGTCCAAGATTACCATCGAGGGCAACGGTAAGAAAGCAGATGCAGGAAAGCTCCTTGCTGTTATGGGAATGGGCATCAAGAAAGGAACAGAGATCACTGTAAGCGCTGAGGGCGCTGATGAAGATACTGCGATCGCTGAGGTGGAGAAGTTCTTCAAAGAGAACTTATAATTAGGGCAGGAAAGGAGAGCAGTCCCATGGAAAGATATGCAGGAAAGTCAATCTTAAAGGGAACGGCAATCGGAAAAGTTCTGTTCTATTCCAAGGAAGAGCAGGTTGTCCAGCGCAGAAGCGTGGAGGATATCCAGGCAGAGCTGGAACGCTTTGAGAAAGCGAAGAACGAGGCGGTCGTTCAGCTAAATGCGCTGTATGAGAAGGCGCTCAAGGAAGTCGGAGAGGTCAACGCGGCAATCTTTGAGGTTCATGCGATGATGGTCGAGGACGGAGATTTTAATGATTCCATTAAGAATGTAATTGAATCTCAGGCTGTCAACGCAGAGTATGCGGTGGCAGTTACAGGCGATAACTTCGCCAAGATGTTCGCTGAGATGGACGACGATTACTTCAAGGCGCGTTCTGCAGATATCAAGGATATTGCCGAGCGCATCGTGAGAATCCTTCACGGCGGACACAGCGGCGGGGATCTCGGTGAAGAGCCGGTTATTCTTGCGGCAAAAGATCTGGCACCCAGTGAGACTGTTCAGATGGATAAGACGAAGCTGCTCGGTTTTGTCACAGAACTCGGTTCCTCGAACTCCCACACGGCGATTCTTGCAAGGACGATGAATATCCCTGCGCTGATCGGAATTCATGTGAGTGAAGATATGGACGGGAAGATGGCGATTATTGACGGCGTATCCGGCGAACTGATTCTCGATCCGGATGAGGATGTTCTGAAGCAGTACCGACAGAGACAGGAAGAAGAGAAGAGAAGCCGTGAGCTGCTGCAGCAGTTAAAGGGCAAGCCGGCTGTCACGCTGGACGGCAAGGAGATCAAGCTGTTCGCGAACATCGGAAGTGTAGGCGATATGGCAAAGGTTCTCGCCAATGATGCAGGAGGCATCGGTCTGTTCAGAAGCGAGTTCTTATATCTGGAAAAGGACGATTATCCCACAGAGGAGGAGCAGTTCCAGGCTTACAAGACGGTGGCTGAGACAATGGCCGGCAAGAAGGTTGTTATCCGTACGCTCGACATAGGCGCGGACAAGCAGGTGGATTATTTTAAGATGGATAAAGAGGATAACCCGGCAATGGGTTACCGCGCGATTCGTATCTGTCTTGACCGTCCCGAAATTTTCCGCACGCAGCTCCGTGCAATTATGCGTGCCAGCGCATACGGCAATATTGCAATCATGTACCCGATGATTATTTCTGTTGATGAGGTTCTTCAGATCAAGAAGATCGTTGCCTCGATCAAGGCAGACTTTGATGAGAAGGGTATTCCTTACGGAGACTTTGAGCAGGGAATCATGATCGAGACTCCGGCAGCTGTGATGATCAGTGATCTTCTGGCGAAGGAGGTAGATTTCTTCAGCCTGGGAACAAACGATCTGACACAGTATACATTGGCGATTGACCGTCAGAACTCAAAACTCGATAATATCTATGATGCGCATCATCCGGCAATTCTGAGGATGATTCAGATGGTTATTGACAACGGACATAAAGAGAACTGCTGGGTTGGTATCTGCGGCGAGCTTGGCGCAGACCTTACCATGACAGAGAAGTTCCTGAGAATGGGAATTGACGAGCTGTCCGTATCACCGGCAGCAGTCCTTCCGGTCAAAAAGATCATCCGCGAGACGGATCTGAAGAGTGAATAATACATGATTTTTATAAAGAGGCGTTGTACAGTATCAGTATAGCGCTTCTTTTTTTGAAACATTTTGCACTGTGCGGGATCTAAATAGCTGCAAAGGAGACAGAGATGGAACCTGGAATTTGTCATGGAAGGGAAGACGCAGGATCTGGAATATACAAAACAGTGTGCCGTCTTTGGATATGAGTTTGAATTGTCAGAAAACTAAAAAATTTTACACTTCATGGTACAGCATATCACAGATGGAAATATAAGTCTATCTTTTTCTGAAAAAATCTGGTATAAAGAATATCAGCGCTGATAGGGATGGAATCGGCAGATTTTACAGAAAGGGAGAACTTATATGGATACAGAAAAGCTAAAAGAGCAGAAGCATCTGAACAACTGCCTTGCGATTGTCAAAGAGAATATCCGGCAGTACGAGGAAAAAGAACAGGCATATAAAGAGGAAGTTAAGTCTCTGTTTCAGAACGTCAAAAAAGGTGAAGGCGATTCCTATGGCGCTCTGATCGCGGGACAGAATATCCTTGAGCATACCCAGAATTCCCTGAGAAAGAACAGAGCAGCGCTGAAAAAGGCGTACTTCGGACGGGTAGACTATCGGGATGAAACCTATCATACCGAAGAGAGCTGCTATATCGGAAAGAACGGGATCACGCGCAATCAGACAGACGTGGTCATCGTGGACTGGCGCGCACCTGTTTCGAGCGTATATTATGAGAATGAGCTTGGCGAGGGAAGCTACGAGGTGCCTGGGGCAGCAAGCGTCTCGATTGATTTAAAGAAAAAGAGGACATACGATATTTCCGGGGAAGAACTGCTGGGATATTATGATGACGACGTGGCGGCGAACGACGAGCTGCTCGTAAAATATCTCTCTCAGAACAAAGAGGCGGTGCTGGGAGATATCATCGCTACGATTCAGAAGGAGCAAAATGAGATTATCCGCGCAGTTCCATTCAAAAATATCATTGTACAGGGCGTGGCAGGCAGCGGTAAGACAACCGTAGCACTGCACAGAATTTCCTATCTTCTGTATAACTATGAAGAGCGGTACAAGCCGTCGGAATTCTGCATTGTCGGAAGCAGCGACATGCTGCTCAATTATATCAGCAGCGGTCTGCCGGAGCTGGACGTCAACCATGTGGGGCAGATGCGTATGGACAGATTTATCCCGTATCTGATGGGCAGGGCATGGAAGAAGAAATATAAGCTTGTTTCCGACCGGGCGGATGCTCCCACAAAGAGCAAGCTGCGCTTTGTGCGTGAGCTGGAAGCATTTCTGACAGAATGGCGGCAGAGAGCGCTCCCGGCGCAGGATATTCAGGATGAGCAGCTGGGAGTCGTGCTGTCGCACGATAATATGGCGGAGACAATCCGCACGGGCAGCGGGCTGTCGCTGATGCAGCTGGAAAAGCTGATAAATGCGAGAATAATTTCCAGAGTGAAATTTTTGTGTACGGAGGAAGAAGATTCCTTTAAAAAAGAAAAACTTGCCGCGTACAGAAAGTATTTCGATTCCGGGAAGCATAAATGGACGGAGCTTCAGATCTATAGTGAGTTTTTGAGCTCTCTTGAGGGAAAATATGAGGGCGTCAGCTTTGAGGAGACGCGCAGGGAAGCCGAAAAAGGGATTCTGGATATCTATGACGCCGCGGCAGCCGCACTGATCTGGAAACGAATCTTTGTGAAGAAAGACACGGACGAGTTCAGCCAGATTATTATTGATGAGGCACAGGACTTTGGGGAGATGATTTACTACGTGCTCAGTCAGATTCTGCCGGAGTGTTATTTCACGGTCATGGGCGACGTCTCCCAGAATATTCGCTATGATACCGGAATGAACGATTGGGATGGATTAAAGGAAGCGCTCTTTGACGGGGAGCGGGACAGCTTCTATCTGCTGGCAAAGAGTTACCGAAATACCATCGAGATTTCAGAATGTGCGGGAAAGGTGCTTGAGAAGGCATCACAGGGAAGCTATAAGATTCAGCCGGTGATCCGGCACGGCAAGCCGGTAGATTTCTGCCGGACAGACAGCGGAAGGATCGAGGAGCGCCTGCGGGAGACGGTGCGCAGTGTGCAGGACGAGGGATATGAGACGATCGCTGTGATTTGCCGTACTGACGAGGAGGCAGAGCAGGTGCGCGGGATTCTAGGAATCCGCAAAGAGGAGCAGGACAGCTTCCGAAACGGAGTTATGGTGCTTACGGTGACGCTTACAAAGGGACTGGAGTTTGACGCGGTCATTCTCTGGAAACCGGATGAAGCGCACTACGGAAGAAATCCGCGGGAGGCAAAGCTTCTGTATGTGGCGATCACCCGGGCGCTGCATGAGCTCCATATAATTTTGGATGAAGAGCCCAGCGGGCTGTTCGCGTAATACGGCGCGGGACATTTACATCTTGTGAATGTCCCGCGTTTATCATAAAAATCTGCCGCCGAATAGGCGGTATGCCTTCAGGGATGTCAAATGCGGCCGTCAGAACTGTACGGTCAGGTGCAAGAAGGTTTCTTGTACGAAACCGGTTGCATTCTTGCGATTATTGTTATACAATGTATTTAGTAATACTAAATATAAAAGGAAGGATGCAGATGGAGCAGAAATTTGCACAGCAGCTCAAGAAAGGCGTTCTCGATATGATTGTGCTCCGGCTGATCTGTGAGGAGGACACATATGGCTACAGACTGCTGCAAAAGCTGGAGCAGCGGGGCGGCGGATTCTTCAATCTGAAAGAAGGCACGCTTTATCCGGTTTTGTACCGCCTGGAGGACGCGGGCCTGATACAGTCCGCCTGGCAGGCAGCAGAAGGGAAGCGCGCCGCGCCTAAGAAGTATTATTCGGCTACAGAGGAAGGACGGCAGGCTTACAGAAAATACCATAGAGTATGGCGGGAGTTCTCCGCGTGTGTGGAAAATATCTGCGCTGAGAAGGAGGGGGAATCGCGATGATGACAGAGGAGCAGAAGAAAATTAAGAAGTATGTCACAGACATCGAGCGCGCGCTTCATGTACCGTCAATGACAAAGGAGAGAATTAACCATGATCTCGGAACAGAGATCCAGCTTTTAAAGGAGCAGGGGCTTACAGCAGATGAGATTATTGCCCGGATGGGCAAGCCGGAGGAGATTGCAGAGCGGTTCAATGAAGAATTGGGCAAGAGCGGTATGCAGAGGGGACAAAAGGTATTTTATCTTCTGGTGGGAATTCTTGCTCTGCTTGCCGCTTTGCTTGCCGCATGCTTTGAGCAGCGGCACGGCAGACTTTTTGACTCTGCGGGAGTCATGGTAATAGGAGGAGCTGACGGACCGACGAGCATTTTCATTGCCGGAAGGATCAGTTCGATCATGCCGTTTGTATTTGCCTCCCTGGCATTGGCGCTTTGTATGGCGTCGCAGTTCCTCCGCAGCTTGAAAGGGCGCAGAGATGACAGAGAGTTCCTGCTTGCTGAGCGGATTTTAGATATCCTCGCGGCAGCGGTATCTGCAGCAGGGCTGTGGCTTGGAATGAAACCGTTTGTCACGGAACAGAACGTATCTGCGGATACAGCGGCGCTGCTGGCCAACGGCGCTGCGGCTGCGGTGTTGATTGTGGCGCTGTTTCTGCTGGCAAGGACGTTTGTAAAGAAATAGAAACCGTGCGGAGGGATTGATATGCAGTACATCAGCCATTATGAATCGCCGCTTGGAACCATGCTCCTTGCTGCAGATGAGCTCGGTCTGACAGGAGCGTGGTTTGAAGGGCAGAAATATTTTGCGTACGGGCTCGGCAGTGAATACGAAGCGCGAGAGGTTCCGGTCTTTGAAGAGACAAGGAGATGGCTGACTGCCTATTTCTCGGGCAGGAAGCCTCAGAATCAGGTTCCGCTTCATTTCCTGGGAACGGATTTCCAGAAAGAGGTGTGGAAGATTCTCTGCACCATTCCGTACGGCAGAACGATAACGTACGGCAAAATCGCCGCCCGGATTGCAGCAGAAAGAGGGATCTCGCATATGTCTGCGCAGGCGGTCGGAGGCGCTGTCGGACATAATAAAATTTCTGTTCTGGTTCCCTGCCACCGTATCATCGGGACAAACGGCAGCCTCACAGGGTATGCAGGGGGAATAGACAGGAAAGTAAAGCTGCTGGAACTGGAAGGGGCGGACATGAAGTCGTTTGTTATTCCTGAGAAGGGAGCAGCGCTGCAGGGCAAGCAAATAGAAGTTCGCAAAGGAGAATGAAGTTATGGCATTATATGCACTCGGAGATTTGCATCTGAGCTTTCAGGCAGATAAACCGATGGATCAGTTCGGAAAAGTATGGCGTCACCATGAACGAAAAATAGAAAAATATATAAATCAGATTGTAAAACCGGAAGACACCCTCGTGCTTACAGGCGATCATTCCTGGGGGAGAAAACTGCCGGAGTGCCGGGAGGATCTTGCATTCATTGAACGGCTGCCCGGGCGTAAGATCCTGCTGCGCGGGAATCACGATATGTTCTGGGATGCAAAGAAGACAAGACGGCTGAATGAGGAATTTGACGGAAGGCTGTTCTTTCTGCAGAATAATTTTGCGTCATATGAGGATTACGCACTTGTCGGCACAAAGGGCTATACTTTTGAGGGGCCATTCTATCTGAACCGACAGGGCAGAGTGATCGGGTGGGATGAGGAGCGAAAAGAGCAGGCAGACAGGCTTGTTGCCCGGGAAATGGAGCGGCTCAGAGAGTCGTTTCGCCTGGCACAGCAGGCAGGATATCAGAAGTTTATCATGTTTCTGCACTATCCGCCGACGAATATTCTGGAGCAGGACTCACCGTTTACGAGGATTGCGGAGGAATACGGCGCTTTGGCTGTTGTGTATTCTCACTGCCACGGGGAGAGCCGCTTCGGAGACAGCATACGGGGGGATTTTCATGGAATTCAATATATGCTGGTATCAGGAGACTATCTGAAATTTCATCCGGCGCTTGTACTGCCCTGAGTAACAGGGCTGCGCAGAAACAGAATGTCGAAAAATCTGCAAGGAACGATTGACTTTCCATTTCCCGCTTGCTAGAATGTTTTACAAAAGAAAGCGGGCAGAAGGGGGCGATACCGCTCAGGCGGCGCTCCCTTTTCCTGTTTTTGGACTACTATATAAAGAAGAGGTTGATGCTTTATGATAAAAATTCAAGAGTACAGAGGTCATATTCGCAACTGGAAAGCGCTCTGCGCAGAACTTGGAATCGACAGCACGCTGTCCAGAGAGGAGCGGGAGGAACAGATTATTGTGCGGGCGTACGAAAAGTGGGGCTGCCGTATGGCGGATCATATCTATGGCATGTTTGCATTCGCGCTGTGGGACGAGGAGAAGGAGGAGCTGTTCTGTCTGAGAGATCAGTTTGGAACGAAGCCCTTCTATTATTATCAGACCGCGGACGGCGGGCTGCTGTACGGTTCCTCCATCCGAAGCATCATGGAGCAGCCGGGATTCGTAAAGGAGCTTAACGAGGAGATGCTGCAGCTTTATCTGAGCCTGACATATGTGGCTGGAGAGGATACGTTCTTTAAGGGACTGAAAAAACTGATGCCCGGCAGATACCTGATCTGGAAGAACGGCAGCCTGAGCATCAAGCGCTACTGGTCACCGCAGTTTCATCCGGATGAGAGCAAATCTCTGGAAGACTGGGCAGATGAGATCCACACGACGCTGCAGCACGTGATGACAGAGGTAAAGACGGAGGATGAGACGGCAGAGTCTTTCCTGTCCGGAGGGGTGGATTCCTCTTATGTTCTCGCTATGTCAGACGCACAGATGACGGATTCGTGCGGTTATGAGGAGGAGCGTTTCGATGAGTCCATTCTGGCGCAGAAGACGGCAGCGCTTCTGGGAAGGAAGAATTCCAGATGCGTGATTACGCCAGAGCAGTATTTCGAAGCCGTTCCTTATGTAATGTATCATATGGAACAGCCTCTGGGCGACGCTTCCGCAATCGTATTTGCAATCGCATGCCGGGCGACAGCGGAGCACACGAAGCTGTGCTACTCCGGAGAGGGCTCCGATGAGTTCTTTGGAGGATACAACATGTACCGCAACGCGGAGCGCTACGGTGATAACCTGAAGACGTTCTATGTCGGAAACACAAATATTATGAAAGAGGATGAGAAGAAGAGAATCCTGAAGAACTACCATGAGGGAGTGCTTCCGATTAACCTGGTGAAGGATATTTATGAGGAGACAGAAGGACTGGATCCGCTGACAAAGATGTCAGATGTGGATATTCAGATCTGGCTGGAAGGCGATATTTATCTGAATGTCGACAAGATGAGTACTGCAGCGGGCCTGGAGATCCGTATGCCGCTCACGGATATGAGAATTTTCGACATTGCGTCCCGTATGCCGTCCGCATATAAGGTGACGAGTGATCAGAACAAGGTAGCACTGCGCACGGCGGCGGCGAAAGTTCTGCCGGAGGAGATCGCATTCCGCAAGAAGCTCGGATTCATCGTACCGATCCGCATTTGGATGGCAGATGACCGCTACAATCAGGACGTAAGAGAGAAGCTCTTCGGAAGCAGCGCAGAGAAGTTTTTCCATGTGGATGAGATCCGGGCAATCTTCGATGATTACGTGGGCGGAAACTCAGATAACTGGAGAAAAATCTGGACGATTTATACCTTCCTTGTATGGTATGAGGAGTATTTCGTAAAACGATAAATAAAGCAGTAAAAGGGAAATTGACAAAGCTTTGAGAGTATGCTAATATCCAGTGTGGATAAAAGTAAACGGGAGGAGTACCTGCGTGCACATGATTCGCAGGAATGAAGCGCAGGCGTTACCGTACAAGAATGATTCTCCTGCCCTGTCTTTTGAGATGGGGCAGGATTTTTTATTGACCTGAGGAGGCAAAAACAGAGATGGGAAAAATTATACTTACAGGAGACAGACCCACGGGAAGACTGCATGTGGGCCATTATGTGGGATCTCTGAGAAGACGTGTAGAGCTTCAGAATTCCGGAGAATATGACAAGACATTTATCATGATTGCAGACGCGCAGGCGCTGACGGACAACATCGAGAATCCTGAGAAGGTTCGCCAGAATATCATCGAGGTGGCGCTTGACTATCTCGCATGCGGGCTGGATCCGGCGAAATCGACGCTGTTTATTCAGTCTCAGATCGCTGAGCTGTGCGAGCTGACCTTCTATTATATGGATCTCGTGACCGTATCGAGACTTCAGAGAAATCCAACGGTGAAGTCTGAGATCAAGATGCGCAACTTTGAGGCAAGCATTCCGGTCGGGTTCTTCACATATCCGATCAGCCAGGCAGCGGACATCACCGCGTTTAAGGCAACGACGGTTCCGGTCGGGGAGGATCAGCTTCCGATGATTGAGCAGACAAGAGAGATTGTGCGTAAGTTTAATGCCGTGTATGAGGAGGTTCTGGTGGAGCCTGAGGTGCTGCTGCCCGAAAATGACGCCTGCATGAGACTTCCGGGCATCGACGGCAAGGCGAAGATGAGCAAGTCCCTGGGAAACTGTATTTACCTGGCAGACAGTGCGGACGAAGTCAGAAAGAAAATTATGAGCATGTACACGGATCCGGAGCATATCCAGGTCAGCGATCCGGGTCATATCGAGGGAAATACGGTATTCACCTATCTGGACGCATTCTGCCGTCCGGAGCATTTTGAGAGATACCTTCCGGATTACGCAGATCTGAATGAGCTCAAAGCGCATTATCAGAGAGGCGGACTTGGAGATGTAAAGGTGAAGAAGTTCCTCAATAACATCATTCAGGAGGAGCTTGAGCCTATCCGCACCCGCAGAAAAGAATTTGAAAAAGACATTCCGGCAATCTACGAGATGCTCAAGAAGGGAAGCGACATCGCAAGAGAAGTGGCGGCGCAGACACTGTCTGAGGTTAAGCGTGCGATGAAGATCAACTATTTTGAAGATATGGCACTGATTCAGTCTCAGGCAGAGAAGTACGGGCAGGAGTCATGAGAATACGCAGATATCAGAGCAGTGATTTAAAAGAGATGGCAGAGCTGTTCTACGACACGGTTCATACGGTGAATGCCCGGGATTATACGAAGGAGCAGCTCGATGCCTGGGCGGACGGCAATCCTGATTTAGAGACATGGGACCAGTCTTTTCAGGCGCACGAGACGCTGATTGCCGAAGAGGACGGCAGAATAGCCGGATTCGCGGACATGGACCGGACGGGGTATCTGGATCGCCTGTATGTACACAGCGCATATCAGGGGCGGGGAATTGCTACCCTGCTGTGTGATCTTCTGGAGGAACTGGCCGAGGGAAGCGTGATTACTGTTCACGCTTCTGTCACGGCAAAACCGTTTTTTGAGCACCGTGGATACCGCGCAGTGAAGCGCCAGCAGGTAGAGAGAAAAGGAATTCTGCTTACAAACTATATAATGGAAAAAAATAAATAGAGTTCGAAAGGACATGGAACATGCGAAAAGCAGTATTTATGGATTTTTACGGTACGGCTGTATACGAAAACGGACCTCATTCCGAGGAGGTCATACGCCGGATCTTTCGGACCGGCAATGCACAAAACCCTGAAGAGATCGTATTATACTGGTGGAAAGAGTACGGCAGCTTTTTGCAGGACTGTGTGGGAGATAACTATCGCAGACAGTTCGATCTGGCTCTGGAGTGCCTGCAGAGATGCCTGGATAAATTTGAGGCGGATCTGGATGCTGGAGAGCTCAGGGATATGATGGTAAAGCACTGGTGCTGCCCTCCGATGTATGAAGATGCAAAGCAGTTTCTTGAAAGTATAAGGGAACCTGTGTATTTTGTCACAAACAGCGACGATATGTTTATGCAGGAAGCGGTGAGAAATCTGAAGCTGACACCGGCAGGAATTATCACGAGTGAGGAAGCGCGCTTCGCGAAGCCTCACAGAGAGTTATTCCGGTATGCTCTGGAAAAGACAGGGCTTGCTCCGGAGGAAGTTGTGCATATCGGGGATTCCCTGAAGGGTGACGCGCTGTGTCCCATGTCGCTGGGAATACGGGCGATATGGCTGAACCGCGGAAGAAAACCAGTGCCGGAAGGAGTAACCGCCGCCGCCGATCTTCGGCAGGCAGCAGAACTTCTGGCAGCCATAAAATGATATAAGTCAATGGAAGGCGGGAGCAGTATGCCGCAAAAAGACTATACGGCTGCATTTAAGGTAATAGAAAATTTCTTTTGTGCGTATCTGTTAGAGCACGATGCGCAGAAAGCGATTTCCCTGGCAGCAGAGGATATTTATTTTACAGATTTGAATAATAAGGCGCTGTTTGGAAGGGATGTGATGGCAGAATATCTCGCGGTGAGATTTTCTCAAAAGCAGATTCCGGCAGCGCACACAATCACACAGTATAAAGAAAAAAATATAGAAGGATCAACGGTCAGCTCGTTTTTGATTGAAAGCGAAAAAGAAGACTGGCATGTGCGGGCGACTGCGGTAGTGCGCGGAGGGAAACTGCAGGCGCTGCACTGTTCGGGCAGAGAAACCGGACAGGAACATCTGCAGTTTAAGGGAGAGAGTCCCGGAAATGTCTACGGGATGCTGCCGGGTGCCGTGTTCTGCGGATATATTGAGGAAGGATTTCCGCTCTGGTTTGTTAATCAGGAATTTTTAGAGCTGACCGGCTATACATACGAAGAATTTTTCGAGAAAACAAAGGGCAGGCTTACAGAAATTTTCCGGGTGCAGGATAAGGAGAGAATTTGCCGGGATATCCGGGAAGGTCTCAAGACCAAGGGCAGATATGAGATAGAATACAGGATTAAAAGAAAAGACGGAAGCTTTTTCTGGGCGCATATCCTGGGAATTCACGTGCGGATGCAGGATGGGCGTATGATATTGATCAATGTAATGTTTGATGTTTCGAAGAACCGACAGATCAGGCAAATACTGCAGGAGGAAAATGTAAGGGACGATCTGACCGGCGCGCTTAACCGCAGAGGAGGGGAACGGCTGCTCAAAGAACATCTGAAGATGGAGCAGAATGCTATATTTGTGCTCATGGATATTGATAATTTTAAGAAGGTCAACGACATTTACGGGCATATAATGGGAGATAAAGTCCTGATTTACGTTGCCGGACTCCTTAGAAAGTCATTCCGGGAAACAGATGTCATTTTCAGGCTGGGAGGCGATGAGTTTGCAATTTTTGCATGTCCCTGCAGCTCCGCTTCGCACATTGAGAAAAAGCTGAGCAATATCAACCGGTGTTTTCATAAGAAAATCATGGAAAGTCTTCCGATGAGCACGGCGTCTTTATCCTTTGGAGGGATTCAGTGTGCGGGATGCAGAGATATTACCGCTCTGTACCGTGAGGCGGACCGTGTTCTGTATGAAGTTAAACGCACAAAGAAGGGAAGCTGCATCATCCGGCAGATGGCGGACGGCGGGGATACAGGATCAACGATTATATCATAAAGAGGGATGACGAATGACAAATGACATGACGAGAGGGAATCCGATAAAGCTGATTATCAGTTTTATGATTCCTGTCTGCCTGGGAAATATTTTCCAGCAATTTTATAATATTGCGGATTCGATTATAGCCGGACAGTTTCTGGGCGTGGATGCGCTTGCAGCGATCGGAAGCACGGGATCACTGATCTTTTTCGTGACCGGATGGCTTAACGGTCTCTCAAGCGGATTCGCGATTTACGTAGCTCAGTGTTTCGGCGCGAAGGACTTTAAGCGGATGCGGCATTATATTGCGATGTCGATCTATCTGTGCGTGTTTTTCACCGTGATCATGACCGTGGGATTCCTGATTGCAAACGAGCCGATTTTAAGGCTGATGAACGCTCCCGAGGAGCTTTTGGGAGATATTAAGTGGTATATGGCGATTATTTACGCCGGATTGTTTGCAACATGCGCCTACAATGCGCTTGCGGCGGTACTGCGTGCGCTGGGTGACAGTAAGTCTCCGCTGTATTTCCTGATTATATCAGCGATCATCAATGTGGTGCTGGATATTGCGTTTATCGTGCTGTTCGGCATGGGTGTGGAGGGCTGCGGATATGCAACCGTAATCGCTCAGGGAATTTCTGCGCTGCTGTGCCTGGTCTACATAGCCAGGAAATTTGACGTCCTGAAGCTCCATAAAGAGGACTTCAGATTTTCCATGGAGAGTATCAAAAAATTGCTGGCGCTGGGCGTACCGATGGGACTGCAGTTTTCCATCACAGCGATTGGAACGATCATCGTACAGGGAGCGATCAATGTTTACGGCGCTGTCTATATGGCGGGATTCTCTGCGGCAGGGAAGATTCAAAATATCATCAGCACCGTATTTATCGCGTTCGGCGCAACCATCGCGACCTATGTGGGACAGAACCGCGGTGCAGGCAGAATGGACCGTGTGCGCAAGGGTGTGTATATGACGCAGGGAATGATTCTTGTGTGGAGTTTTGTGCTGATGGCAGTTATTCATTTCTTCGGGCAGTATCTGATGCTGATCTTTGTGGATGGCTCGGAGACAGGGGTATTAAGCGCTGCTCAGACGTACTTTGATACCGTGGGATGGGCGTATCCGTTCCTGGGAAGTATCTTCCTGTACCGAAACGCGCTGCAGGGTATGGGATATGGACTTGTTCCCATGCTGGGAGGTGTGTTCGAGCTTGCGGCAAGAGCCGGGATCGTGCTTTTTGTGGCGGGAAAGACGAGCTTTGCGGGCGTCTGTATGTCCGATCCGGCTGCATGGCTTGCAGCGCTCATACCGCTTGTGCCGTATTATTTCTGGATCATGAAAAAGCATAAGGCGGCAGAAGCCGCAGTTTAGGGAAGTGCCGGCGCGCAGAAGATTTTCTGCGCGTCGGCTTTTGCATAGGAGGAAAAGAGAAATGTATATTGCAGATTTACACATTCATTCCAGGTATTCCCGTGCCACGAGCAGGGATGGAACGCCGGAGCAGCTGGAACTGTGGGCGAGGCGCAAAGGAATCCATATCGTGGGTACCGGGGATTTCACTCACCCTGCCTGGAGGGAGGAGTTAAGTGAAAAGCTGACCCCGGCGGAGGACGGACTGTATAGATTAAAAGAGGAGTACCGGATCCATGCGGCAGATACGCCTGACTCTATACAGCCGCGGTTTGTGATCACCGGCGAAATCAGTTCGATTTACAAGAAATTCGGGAAGGTGCGCAAGGTGCACAGCCTCATTATACTGCCGAGTCTTGAGAGCGCCGGGTTGATCTCGCGCAAGCTGGAGGAAATCGGGAATATCCACTCAGACGGACGGCCGATCCTGGGGCTCGACTGCCGGGATCTTCTGGAAATTGTACTGGAGCTGGAGCCTGAGGCAATGTACGTGCCGGCGCATATCTGGACGCCGCACTTCTCACTGTTCGGGGCATTTTCCGGTTTTGATACGATAGAGGAGTGCTTCGGTGATTTGACCGGGAATATCCATGCGCTGGAGACAGGTCTGTCCTCGGATCCGCCGATGAACTGGCGGGTATCTGCGCTCGACCGCTTCCAGCTTATCTCAAATTCCGACGCTCACTCCCCGGCAAAGCTGGGCAGGGAGGCAAATCTGCTGGACTGCGAGCTTACGTATCAGGGACTGAAAAAGGCGGTTGAGACAGGCGAGGGACTGTACGGTACGATTGAATTCTTCCCGGAGGAGGGGAAATATCACCTGGATGGGCACCGGAAATGCAGTCTCTGCCTGACACCTCTTGAGAGCGAGCGGTACGGGGGAATCTGCCCGGTGTGCGGCAGAAAGATTACGATCGGTGTGTTCCACCGTGTGGAGCAGCTCTCAGACCGCGCGGAAGGCTATAGGAAGCCGGGAGCAAAGGCATTTGAGAGTCTCGTGCCTCTGCCGGAGGTTATAGGCGCCGCGACCGGACATTCTGCGGCAGGTCAGAAGGTACAGAGAGAATATTTCCATATGCTGCAGAGGCTGGGCTCTGAATTTGAGATTCTGCGCGAGATACCGGCAGAGGAGATCCGCAGTGTTTCCGGGCGTATGATTGCTGAGGGAATCTCGCGGCTGCGCGCCGGGAAAGTCGAACGTATCCCCGGCTTTGACGGAGCGTATGGGACAATCCGGCTCTTTAAAGCGTCTGAGCTGGAGGATACAGACGGACAGATGGATTTCTTCTCACTCCTGAATATGGGCAGAGAACGCGTATCGGCAAAGGAGAAGGAAGAAACACACGCGGAGGATTGTGTAAAGATGCCGGAGAGTGCGCAGCCGGAGAAGGTTAAGCCGCAGACCGGAATATCCGGCATCAGCGGCCTTAACGAAGGGCAGCAGCAGGCCGTGCGTGCGCAGCAGAGGAGAATCGCTGTCGCCGCCGGACCGGGAACAGGCAAAACAAAGACGCTGGTCGCTCACATCGTTTATCTGCTGGAGGCGAGAAAGGTAAAAGCGGCTGAGATCACGGCCGTCACATTTACCAATCAGGCTGCAGCGGAGCTGAGGGAGCGAATCCAGAGAGAGGCGGGCAGGAAAAAGAGAATCAGCGCGATGCAGATTGGAACGTTTCACGCGATCTGTCTGGCATTTCTGAAAACACAGGGGATCGTGTTTACACTCGCCGATGACGCGGCACTGCAGGCGCTTGCCGGTCAAGCAGTAAAGGAAGCGGGGTTAAAAATGCCGGTAAGGAAATTTCTTGAGGCTGTCTCAGCCAGGAAGTCCGGCGCAGCAGAGGAGAACAGCCAGATGGATGAGGCAGTTCGCATCTATGCAGAAGCGCTGAGAGCAAGAAAGCTCTTTGACTTCGATGATCTGCTGTTGGAGACGATTCGCCTGATTGAGGAAGGGAAAGCGCAGAAGGGATGGGAGAAGGCGTTCTCGTATCTGCTTGTCGATGAGTTTCAGGACATCAACCCGCTGCAGTACCGGCTGATGTGCACGTGGAATAAGATGGGAAGAGAGCTGTTTGTGATCGGCGATCCGGATCAGTCGATTTACGGCTTCCGCGGCGCCGATGCAGGCTGCTTTGACCGGCTCAGAAGCGAGTACGGGGAGCTGGAGATCATCAGGCTTGAGGAGAATTACCGGTGCGCGCCGCAGATCCTGGACGCTGCGCTCAGGGTGATTTCCGGCAATCCCGGAGGTGAGCGGGTTCTGCATGCAAACTGTCCGCAGTCTGTTCCCGTACGTCTGGCACAGGCGGGAACAGAGATGGGAGAAGCGATCTTCACTGCAAAGGAGATCAGCCGCCTCGCCGGAGGTATCGGCATGCTGGAGGCGCACGATGCCGCGGAACAGTCTGACCGAGAAAAGCTCAGAAGCTTTGACGAGATAGCGGTACTCTGCCGCACGCACCGCCAGATAGAACTGGTGGAAAAATGTCTGCGTCAGGAGGGAATTCCGTATATCGCTGCCGGAAGGGAGTCATTTCTGGAAGACGAGACGGTAGCGCGAAGCCTCGCGTTTTTCCGAAGCGCAGTCAATCCGCAGGACATTACATCGCGGGAAGAGTGTCTGCCGCTGCTGATTCCGGATATGGCGGACGGCAGACTTCAGCTTGAGGGAGAGGAGAGCATAAACCCTGTAGCGGAGGCCGTATATGAGAAGTGGGCAGGAAAGTACGCACCTCTGTGTTTAAAGGGCAGGCCGGGAAAGGTCTTGGAGCAGTGGCTGGACGAGCTGCACATTGAGAAGAACAGTGCAGTGCAGAAGCTGCTGGACATGACCGTGTTCTATAAAAATATAAAAGGGCTGCTTGAGGCGGTAAGCCTTGGAGTGGAGAGCGACTTAAAGCGCTGCGGAGGAAAGAATTATACATCAGGCGCTGTTACCCTCATGACCCTCCACGGCTCCAAGGGGCTGGAATTCCCCGCGGTAATCATTTTCGGAGCCCGAAAAGGAACAATTCCCTTTGAGAATGAAAGACATCCCGCCGATAAGGAGGAGGAACGCCGCCTGCTTTATGTGGGGATGACAAGAGCCAGGGAAGAACTTATTCTGACCAGTTCCGGGGAAGAGTCTGAATTTTTATCGGATATTCCGGAAGATATAATTGTGAGAGAGCGTGCGGATAAGAGGAAGAAGAGCGGGGAGTATCATCAGATGAGTTTATTTGAAATATAAAATTAAAAAAACTATTGACAACCTTCTTTCAAGATGGTAACATACACTCGTATCACGCCGAAGACAGCAGGTGCCGCAAGGCATAAGGAGAAAACGCCTGCCGAGGAAGTACATTCTTTGTAATAAAGAATCACAACGCCTCTCTGTCTTATGCGCAGAGAGGTTTTTTAGTATCGGCGGTACACTAACTATACTATAAGGAGGTGCACCATTCATGGCAAAAGTAGAACTGAAGAAACCTATCGTAGAAGAGATTGCTGGAAACATCAAAGGCGCTGCATCCGTAGTTCTGGTAAACTACAGCGGTTTAACTGTAGAGCAGGATACACAGCTTCGTAAGCAGTTAAGAGAAGCAGGTGTCGTATACAAGGTATACAAGAACACCATGATGAACTTTGCATTCCAGGGAACACCGTGCGAAGAGCTGTGCAAGCACTTAGACGGAACAAACGCACTGGCTGTATCCGCTACAGACGCTACAGCACCGGCAAGAATCATTGCGAAGTTCGCAAAGACAGCTCCGAAGCTGGAGTTAGTAGCAGGTGTTGTTGAGGACACATACTACGATAAAGCAGGCATCGAGGCTATGGCTGAGATCCCGTCCAGAGAAGAACTTCTCGGAAAACTGCTTGGTTCTATCCAGTCTCCGATTTCCAACTTTGCTCGTGTTATTAAACAGATCGCTGAGCAGAACGGCGGAGCAGAGGCTTAATCAGGCAAAGTAAGAATTACAGAAAATAAAAATTTTGGAGGTAAAGAAGAATGGCAAAGTTAACAACAGCTGAATTTATCGAAGCTATCAAAGAGTTATCCGTATTAGAGTTAAATGATTTAGTAAAAGCATGTGAGGAAGAGTTCGGCGTATCCGCAGCAGCAGGCGTAGTAGTAGCAGCAGCAGGCGGCGCAGCTGAGGCAGCTGAGGAGAAAGACGAGTTCGACGTAGAGCTGACAGATGTAGGCCCGAACAAAGTTAAAGTTATCAAGGTAGTTCGTGAAGCTACAGGCTTAGGCTTAAAAGAGGCTAAGGCAGTAGTTGACGGCGCTCCGAAGGTAATGAAAGAGGCTGTTTCCAAGGCAGAGGCTGAGGATCTGAAAGCTAAATTAGAGGCTGAGGGAGCTAAAGTTACTTTAAAATAATTTTAAAGTGAATGATTACACCGCACAGACAGTTGGGTTTGCCGCTGGCTGTGCGGTTTTTTTCTTTATCGGTCAGATACGGTGATACTCTTCCAGTGAAAGACCCGTCAGCGAGAGATACAGCGCCAGCGGCTTGCTCACATACCGTATATGCCACGGTTCATAAGCATATCCCGTAATTTCTTCTTTGTTCTGCGGATACCGCAGGATGAATCCAAACATAGGCGCATACGTCCGCAGCCATTTGCCTTCGCGTGTATTTTCAAATGCTTCCGTCAGATCAAACCCCACGTCCGGACAGGATACATCCAGAGCGAGCCCGGTCTGATGCTCGCTGCAGCCCGGCGCGGCGATAAAGCGCTCCGTGTGTTCCCTGCCGCGGGACTGGAGGCTGGAATTATAGATTTCCTGCTGACGGGCGTAGGGACGGTAGCCCGAGATACCATACAGAGATATATGGAAGGCGCGGCTGTAGCAGAAGAGCTGATGCGCCGCCTCTGCTGCAGGTCGGCAGAGCATCCGGCGGGATTCGGGCTCGCAGAGGTGGAAGGGAATGTCCGCCTGTATGAGAAATTCCGGGATAAAGTCCGGGGCGAGCGGGTGCTCCCTGTTGACCAGATATGTACACGACATAAAGAAAATCCCCCTTTCCCATTTATCATATGGAAAAGGAGGATTTTTATGCCATTAGATAGAATTATTGATACTTCAGATTCTCAAGACTCATTTTTTCAAGCAGATCGCTCTTGATGCGGTACAGTTTATCTGACAGATCGACATAGACCTCATGCGGATTCACAAGACGCAGCGTCTCATCCCACAGAGTCTCCTTCTCTCTGGCGCATATATCACGGATCTCCATCACGGTAGGGGAGGTATAGACGCAGCGGCCCTTCTCGAAGATCGGTACGAGAAGCTCACGGAGCGTATAGGTGCCGCCTTTGATTTTCGTCTTTTTCCATGTCTCAATCGGGTCAAAGATAATCATATCCTTGGAATCATCGAAGGTTTCATCGACAAGGCAGATCAAATCCGCACGGATTTTCCCCGTTTCTCTGTCATAAATACGGTAAATCGTCTTGTTTCCCGGGTTTGTGACCTTCTCAGAATTTTCGGAGAGCTTGATTTTCGGGATAAATTCATCATCTTCCCTGTTCTTGATCGCCGCCAGCTTATAGACGCCTCCGAATGCCGGACAGTCTTTGGCTGTAATCAGATTTGTGCCGACTCCCCAGGAGTTAATCTTTGCACCCTGCGCTTTTAAACTGTCGATGAGATATTCATCCAGGTCGCTGGAAGCGGAGATGACTGCATCCTCAAATCCTGCCTCAGAGAGCATCTTATACGCCTTCTTGGAGAGATACGCAAGATCGCCGCTGTCAATGCGGATACCGTAGCCCTTCAGCTCTATCCCCGCATCGCGCATCTCCTGGAAGACACGGATGGCATTCGGGATACCGGAATCCAGTACGTCATATGTATCCACGAGAAGAATACAGGAATCCGGATACAGCTTTGCATACGTTTTGAATGCCGTGTATTCGTCCGGAAAGCTCATAATCCAGCTGTGTGCATGCGTGCCCTTTACCGGAACATCAAACATCTGTCCGGTGAGCACATTGGAAGTTCCGATGCAGCCGCCGATCATTGCCGCACGCGCTCCGTAGATGCCTGCGTCCGGTCCCTGTGCCCGGCGAAGTCCGAACTCCATAATGCCGTCTCCCTTTGCAGCGTATACTACACGGGAAGCCTTTGTTGCGATAAGGCTCTGATGATTCAGAATATTTAATATCGCTGTTTCCAGAAGCTGTGCTTCCATAACCGGTGCCACGACCTTTAAGAGAGGCTCGCGTGGGAACACCACTGTGCCCTCAGGTATTGCATAAATATCTCCGGTAAAATGAAAGCCGCGCAGATATTCCAGAAAATCTGTGTCAAAGATGCCAAGCGTCCGCAGATAGTCAATGTCGTCGGGATGGAAATGCAGATCACGCACATATTCAATAATCTGCTCCAGCCCCGCAGCAATGGCATATCCTCCGTCGCAGGGATTGTGGCGGTAAAATGCGTCGAAGACTACAACCTGATCCGTAGGGTTTTTAAAATAGCCCTGCATCATTGTCAGCTCGTAGAGGTCTGTTAATAATGTAAGGTTTGTCGCTCTCATAAACTTTTTCTCCTTCTGAAAATAAAAAGGTTCCGAATTTTTCTTATTATACCACCCGACTGTTAAAAATACAACGATTCAGGGAAAAGTTAGCATTGACTCCCCGGCAATCCGCGGGATAAGATATAGGGAATGAAAAATAGGGGGCAAGATAAGATGACAGAATTTCTTGTGAGAAGATTTGTAAAGGATTATACACAGACAGACAACATCCGGGTACGCACAGATTACGGTATCCTCTCAAGTTTCGTAGGAATCTTCTGCAACGTCCTGCTGTTTGCCGCAAAGTTTCTGATCGGCTTTGTGATGGGGAGTATTGCAGTTATGGCGGATGCTTTCAACAATCTTTCGGATGCTGCGTCTTCGATCATCAGCTATATAGGAGTCAGGATGGCGGGTAAGCCGGCAGATAAGGATCATCCGTTCGGTCACGGGCGTATTGAGTATATAGCGGCGCTGATTGTAGCGTTTCTCGTGATTGAAGTGGGATTTTCTTTCTTCAGGAGCGGCATCGATAAAATCCGCAATCCGGAGGATATCAGCTTTGATCTGATCCCGTTTCTGATTCTGCTGCTTTCCATCGGCGTCAAGCTGTGGATGGCTGCGTTTAACAAAAAGCTGGGGAAAAGGATAGATTCCAAGGTGATGCTCGCGACGGCGGCGGATTCCATGGGAGATGTAATTACGACGAGTGCCACGGTTCTTTCTATATTAATCTGCGCATTTGCGGGAGTGAACATTGATGCATTTGCAGGTATTGCGGTATCTCTTGTTGTCATGTGGTCAGGCGTGAGCATTGCTAAGGACACGCTTGCTCCTTTGATCGGCGAGCCGGTGGACCCGCAGCTTTATCAGGACATTACCGCCTGTGTGGAGAGCTATGACGGGGTGCTCGGAACGCATGATCTGATAGTGCATAATTACGGACCCGGCAGAAGCATGGCTTCGATTCATGCGGAGGTGCCAAGAGATGTAGATATCGAAACCTCTCATGAGGTCATTGACCGCATAGAGCGGGAGGTGAGCAAAAAGCTGGGAATATTTCTTGTAATCCATATGGATCCTGCGGAAGTCAACAATCAGGAGATTATATACTTAAAAGACAGGCTTCACGTTCTGCTGTCCGATCTGGACAGTAAGCTGAGCTTCCACGATTTCCGAATGGTGAATGGAAAAGATTCGGCAAATCTGATTTTTGATCTTGTGGTTCCGTTTGATTACGAAAAGAAGGATATTGACAATCTTAAAAACCGCATAGCGGAAGATATGGAAAAGCAGACAAAATATCCCGGTAAGAAATATCACTGTGTGATGACAATTGACCGGAATTTCATCGGGGAATGACCGCTTACGGCTGCCGCAGAACCGGCGGCAGCCGTACCATAAGCAAAAATGAAAAAAATTAAAAAAAACTCTTGATTTTTCCGCTGGAATCTGGTATCATACATAGCGTTGACACGATGGGCTATCGCCAAACGGTAAGGCAACGGACTCTGACTCCGTCATTTCAAGGTTCGAATCCTTGTAGCCCAGTTTCTTTTTCTAATATATTCGTCAGTATAGTGGGCTATCGCCAAATGGTAAGGCAACGGACTCTGACTCCGTCATTTCAAGGTTCGAATCCTTGTAGCCCAGTTTGGAAAGTCCTAAGCAGAAGCTTAGGACTTATTTTTGTAAATAATAACAGGAGGCAGATGTTCAAATGAAGTATTCGTTCGAGAGCAGAATACGTTACAGCGAGGTGGGGGAGAACGGAAAGCTGACACTTTTCGGGCTGCTGAATTATTTTCAGGACTGTACGATTTTTCATTCGGAGTCTATTGGGCTTGGCGTGAATCATCTGGAGCAGGCGAAGAAGATCTGGGTGCTTCAGAGCTGGCAGATTGATATCGCCCGGTATCCGCAGATGGGCGAGCGCATCCGGGTATGCACATGGCCATATGGGTTCAAGGGATTTTTCGGCGACAGAAACTTTGTTATGGAAGATGAGAGCGGCGAACCTGTTGCCTGGGCAAATTCCGTGTGGGTCTTTATGGATCTTGAGACGGGCAGACCGGCGCGTGTGACAGAGGAGGAGCTTGCGGGCTACGAGCTGGAGGAGAAACTGGATATGGATTATCAGGACCGCCGTGTGCGTATGCCTGAGGGAGGAAGGATCGCAGAGCCGATCACCATCCGCAGAGAATATCTGGATACGAACCATCATGTAAATAACGGACAGTATGTACGCCTGGGACAGCTCTGCCTGCCGCCGGATTTTACGGTTAAGAGGCTGCGGGCGGAGTATAAATCACAGGCAAGGCTGGGGGACGTCTGCATCCCTGAGATTGTGGAACAGGACAGCGCTGTTTATGTGGCTTTGAAGAATGAACAGGGCGCAGCCTATGCAAATATGGAATTTTGCAGTGAGAGGCATTGACAGACAGGACGGAGAAACCGGGAAAGGAAAAAGTATGTTGAGATTAGGACAGAAGCAGAAATTGCTGGCAGTAAAGAAAGTGGATTTTGGTATTTACCTGGGAGAAAAAATAGATGCGCAGGAGAAGGAGCGTGTGCTGCTCCCTGCCAAGCAGGTACCGGAGGGAACAAAAATCGGGGATAAGCTGGAAGTATTTCTCTATAAGGATTCGAGAGACAGGATGATTGCAACGACAAGGGAGCCGAAGATTTCCGTGGGACAGACGGCTGTACTTGAGGTGCTTGAGGTCGGAAAGATCGGCGCCTTCCTCGATTGGGGTCTGGAGAAGGATCTGCTGCTGCCGTATCATGAGCAGACCCGGCGGGTTAGGAAAGGTGATCGCTGCCTCGTGGCTATGTATGTGGATAAGAGCGGGCGGCTCTGCGCGACGATGAAGGTGTACCATTATTTAAAGACGAACTCTCCTTACATCATCGGAGATATGGTAAAGGGAACAATTTATGAGATCAGTGATAATTTCGGTGTGTTTGTAGCTGTAGACAATCAGTATACAGGACTGATTCCTAAGCAGGAGGCGCAGGGCAGATATGAGATAGGAGCAGAGATGGAGTTTCGCGTGACTGCAGTGAAGGAAGACGGCAAGCTCAATCTCTCTGCGAAGCAGAAGGCATATCTTCAGATCGAGGAGGACGCAGAGGCGGTGCTGCTTGCAATCAGAGAATTTGCAGGCGTGCTTCCGTTTGATGACAAGGCTTCTCCGGAGGTTATCAAGCGCGAGTTCGGACTGAGCAAGGCGGCGTTTAAGAGAGCAGTCGGTCATCTGCTCAAGGAAAAGAAAATAGAGATCCGGGACGGCAGAATTTTTATGCGCTAAACAATAGATTTTGACGAGTACTTATGCTATACTTTTTGTGTATGCAGTAAAAAAATCAGAAATGATGGACGAATATTAAAGGAGGGTTTTGTTCGTGGATTCGATTGACTATTATAATCGGTACGCTGCGCCTTATTATGAAGCAACTGTCGATTTAGATATGTCAGAGATTATGCAGCCGTTTATTGACCTGCTGCCTGAGGATGCCGAGGTTCTGGATCTGGGATGCGGTTCGGGGAGGGATTCCCTTGCGCTGGAGGAGCATGGATTTTATGTAAGCTCTATGGACGGCTCTGAGGAAATGTGTAAGCTGGCAAGCATTTATCTGGATAAAGAGGTTCTTCATCTCACCTTTGAGGAGATGGATTTTGACGAGGTGTTTGACGGTATATGGGCATGTGCGTCCCTGGTGCATGTACACCCGGATAAGATGCCGGCGATCTTAAAGAAGATCTTCAACGCGCTCAAGCCGGGGGGAATCTTATATTTTTCCGTTTATGAGGGCAGCCGGGACGGCGTCTACAAAGGGAGATATTACCACGATTACACCAAGGCGGAACTGAGAGAACTTCTGGAGGGCTTTGAGCATATTGAAGTGCTTGACATCTGGCGGACACAGGATGTGCGTCAGGAAAAGGGCGACCGGAAATGGCTGAATGTATTGGTGAAGAAGGTATGAGTGTGAATTTTGCCCATTTACATGTGCATACGGAGTACAGTCTGCTGGACGGCTCCAATAAAATTAAAGAATATGTAGCCAGAGTTAAGGAACTGGGAATGAACAGTGCAGCCATCACGGACCACGGCGTCATGTTTGGGTGCATTGATTTTTACCGCGCTGCAAAGGAGGCGGGAATCAATCCAATCCTGGGCTGCGAGGTCTATGTGGCGCCCGGGTCCCGCTTTGACAAGGAGCAGGGAAATGCTTCCGAGCGGTACTACCACCTGGTTCTGCTGGCTGAGAATAATACGGGATACGGTAATCTTATGAAAATCGTATCCCGTGGTTTTACCGAAGGATTTTACTATAAGCCGCGAGTGGACCTTGATCTGCTGCGCAAATACCGCGAGGGTATCATTGCGTTATCAGCCTGCCTGGCGGGAGAGGTTTCACGCAATCTCGTGCGCGGTCTATACGAGGAAGGAAAGAAGGCGGCGCTGCGGTATCTCGATATCTTCGGGGAGGGAAATTTCTTTCTCGAGCTTCAGGATCACGGAATTCCGGAGCAGAGAATGGTTAATCCGCAGCTTCTGCGCATGAGCCGTGAGACGGGCATCCCGCTCGTGGCGACGAATGATGTACATTACACCTACAAGGAGGATGTGGTGCCGCATGACATTCTGCTGTGCCTTCAGACCGGAAAGAAGATCGGCGATGAGGACAGGATGCGCTATGAGGGCGGGCAGTATTTCGTGAAGTCTCCCCAGGAGATGGAAGAGCTGTTTTCATATGTGCCTGAAGCGCTTGAGAATACCCAGAAGATCGCTGACCGCTGTCATGTGGAGATCGAGTTCGGCGTGACGAAGCTGCCGAAGTTTGATGTGCCGGACGGATACACCGCATGGGAATATCTGAATAAGCTATGCTTTGAGGGATTAAAGGAGCGGTATCAGCCCGTGACGCCTGAGCTTGAAGAGCGGCTGAAGTATGAGCTGAATACGATCCGTGAGATGGGGTATGTGGACTATTTCCTGATTGTGTGGGACTTTATCCGTTATGCCCGCGATCACGATATTATGGTGGGTCCCGGAAGGGGTTCTGCAGCGGGAAGCCTTGTGTCGTATACACTGGGCATCACCAAGCTTGATCCTATCCGGTATAATCTGCTGTTTGAGCGCTTCCTGAATCCGGAGCGCGTTTCCATGCCTGATATCGATATTGACTTTTGTTTCGAGCGCAGGCAGGAGGTTATAGATTATGTGGTGCGCAAGTACGGCAAGGACCGCGTCGTGCAGATCGTGACATTCGGTACGCTGGCGGCGCGCGGTGTTATCCGGGATGTGGGAAGAGTGCTGGATATGCCGTATTCTGCGGTGGACGTGATCGCTAAGATGATACCCACGGAGCTGAATATGACGATTGACAAGGCGCTTCAGATGAACCCGCAGCTTAGAAAGACGTATGAGGAGGACGATCAGGTTCATTATCTGATCGATATGGCTAAGCGCCTTGAGGGTCTGCCGCGCCACACTTCCATGCATGCGGCCGGCGTCGTGATCAGTCAGAAGGCGGTGGATGAGTATGTGCCGCTCTCAAGGGCGTCCGACGGCTCAATTACCACGCAGTTTACGATGACCACGCTGGAGGAACTCGGGCTCCTGAAGATGGACTTCCTGGGACTTCGCACACTTACCGTGATTCAGAACGCGGTCAAGATGGCAGAGAAGAATAACGGAATTACCCTGGATCTGGACCATGTGGATTACAATGATCCCAAGGTTATGCAGATGATCGGAGCGGGAAAGACCGAGGGAGTATTCCAGCTTGAGAGTGCGGGCTTTAAGAGCTTCATGAAGGAGCTTAAGCCTCAGAACCTCGAGGACATCATCGCCGGAATTTCTCTGTACCGGCCGGGTCCGATGGATTTTATTCCGCAGTACATCAAGGGTAAGAATCACCCCGAGGAAATCGTCTACGACTGTCCGCAGCTAAAGCCGATTCTAAAGTCAACGTACGGATGTATTGTCTATCAGGAGCAAGTTATGCAGATCGTCCGTGAGCTTGGAGGCTATACACTGGGCAGGAGCGATCTGGTGCGGCGTGCAATGTCGAAGAAGAAGGCTGCGGTGATGGAGAAAGAGCGCCAAAATTTCGTCTACGGAAATCCTGAAGAGGGAGTACCCGGCTGTATTGCCAACGGTATTGACGAGAAGGTGGCGAATAAGATCTATGACGAGATGATCGATTTTGCAAAGTACGCGTTTAACAAATCCCATGCGGCGGCGTATGCAGTTGTTTCTTATCAGACAGCGTATCTGAAGTGCTACTATCCGGTGGAGTTCATGGCGGCTCTGATGACGTCCTGTATTGAAAATCCGAGTAAGGTCTCCGAGTATATCATGAACTGCCGGCAGATGGGAATCGAGATTCTCCCGCCGGACGTGAATAAGAGCACGGGCGTATTCTCTGTGGAGGGCTCTTCGATCCGGTATGGTCTGACCGCGATCAAGGGAATAGGCAAGCCGGTCATGGAAGCGATTGAAGAGGCGAGAAAGGACGGGCCGTTCCTATCTCTGCAGGATTTCCTGGAGCGCATCAGCGGAAAGGATATCAACAAGCGCAACGTAGAGAATTTAATCAAGTCCGGCGCACTGGATGGACTGGGAGGCACCAGGCGCCAGTTTATGATGATCTATCTGCAGGTCATGGATGATGTTTCAAGAGAACATAAAAACTCCATTACCGGCCAGATGAGCCTCTTCGACCTCGTGGGCGAGGAAGAGAAGAAGGAATTTCAGGTACAGCTTCCCAATGTGGGAGAATACTCGAAGGAAATGAAACTTGCCTTTGAGAAAGAAGTGCTGGGCGTATATATCAGCGGACATCCGCTTGAGGAGTATGAAGAGCGCTGGAGAAAGAATATCACCGCCACGACGGCAGATTTCCAGCCGGATGAGGACACGGGATTCCCGCATGTCAGGGACGGGGAAAAGGTCATCTGCGGCGGCATGATCACGGATAAGACCATCAAATACACGAAGACGAACAAGGTTATGGCATTTCTTACCCTGGAGGATCTCGTGGGCACGGTGGAGGTCGTGGTATTCCCGAGAGACTATGAGCGAAATATGAGTCTGATAGAGGCGGACGCAAAGGTATTTATCAAGGGACGGGTTTCCGCTGAAGACGAAAAAGCAAGCAAGCTGATCTGCGAAAAAATCATATCCTTTGAGGATTCTCCCAGAGAATTATGGATACAGTTCCAGGATAAGGCATCCTATGAGAGGCAGGTTCACGGACTTTACGAAAATTTAAAGGAGTCTGACGGAAAGGATCAGGTTGTGATCTATCTGCGCCGGGAAAAGGCTTTAAAACGGCTTCCTGCAAGCCGAAACGTGTGTGCGGACGAGGCGCTTTTGGGGCGTTTAAGGGCGCTTTACGGTGAGGGCAACGTGAAAGTTGTAGAAAAGAGTATTGAAAATCTTGCTGGAATGAATTAGAATAAGTATGGATTTGGAATAATATCCGGTATAAACCGGAGTTATGAAGGTTGGAATAAGATCAGATATTTTAGAATAGTGTAACCACTAATGGAGGGAAGAATATGTCTACAGCAAGTAAAATTAAAACCATAGGTGTTCTGACAAGCGGTGGCGACGCACCCGGAATGAACGCGGCGATTCGTGCGGCGGTAAGAAGAGGTCTGGGCTGCGGAGTGAAAATGAAGGGTATCCTGAAGGGCTACGACGGTCTTATGAACGAAGAGATTATTGATATGTCTGCCAGAGATGTATCTGATACAATCGAGCGCGGCGGTACCATTCTGTACACGGCACGCTGCGCAGAGATGCGTACCGAAGAGGGACAAAAGAGAGCTGCCGAGGTCTGCAGAAAGCACGGGATTGACGGTCTTGTCGTAATCGGTGGAGACGGTTCCTTTGCCGGAGCACAGAAGCTGGCTAACCTGGGAATCAATACAGTAGGAGTTCCGGGTACCATTGACCTGGACATTGCATGTACAGAGTATACGATCGGATTTGATACAGCGGTAAATACCGCTATGGAGGCTATCGATAAAGTACGTGATACATCCACATCTCATGAGCGGTGCAGTATCATCGAGGTTATGGGAAGAAATGCCGGATATATCGCTCTGTGGTGCGGTATTGCCAACGGAGCTGAGGATATTCTGCTTCCGGAGAAGTATGACTACGACGAGCAGAAAATCATCAACAACATCATCGAGAACCGCAAGAAGGGAAAGAAGCACCATATCATTATCAACGCTGAGGGTATCGGACATTCCACCAGCATGGCAAAGCGTATCGAGGCGGCTACCGGCATCGAGACGCGGGCAACCATTCTCGGACATATGCAGCGCGGCGGAAGTCCGACCTGCAAGGACAGAGTATACGCATCCATTATGGGAGCTTATGCTGTAGACCTTCTGCTCGCAGGTAAGACAAAGCGTGTTGTCGGCTATAAGAACGGCGAATATGTGGACTTTGATATCAACGAGGCTCTTGCGATGACGAAGAGTATTCCGGAATATCAGTATGAGATCGCGAGAGCACTTTCCCATAACTACAGCAAGAACGATTGATAAATTGGAATTTGCAAGGCTGCCGCATATGGCAGCCTTTTTGCATGAGAGGAGAACGTATGATAACAAGCAGCAGTAATGCGCAGGTAAAAAATGTAATACTATTAAACAAGAAGGCGAGAGCGAGGCGCCAGCAGGGATTGTTTATCGCCGAGGGGATAAAAATGTTTCAGGAAGCACCGAGGGAATGGGTTGAGAAGATCTATGTTTCCGAGAGTTTCGCTGCAGACCCGGAGCATGCGGCTCTGCTTGCGGATATATCCTATGAAACGGTGGAAGACAGAATCTTCGCCCAGATGTCGGATACACAGACGCCGCAGGGCATCCTCTGCGCGGTGAAGATTCCTTCATACACCCCTGCGGAAGTGCTTTCCGGCGATCGCCCGCTGCTGTTGGTGCTGGAAGATCTGCAGGATCCCGGAAATGTGGGAACAATTCTGCGTACCGGCGAGGGTGCGGGCGTCACAGGCGTGATACTGAGCAGAAATACAGCGGATCTCTTTAATCCAAAGACAATCCGTTCTACAATGGGATCCATATACCGGATGCCGTTTTACCGCGCAGACGATCTGGGCGAAGTTATGGACATGCTTTCCAGGCGCGGTATCCGCACCTGTGCAGCACATCTGCGGGGAGAACATTCTTATACGCAGGAGGACTACTGTAAGCCCTGCGCGTTTCTGATAGGAAACGAGGGAAACGGTTTAAGCGACAGGCTCTCCGAACGCGCTGACCGTCTGGTCCGTATCCCGATGGCGGGAAAGGTGGAGTCCCTGAACGCGGCAATCGCCTCTGCGGTTCTGATGTATGAGGCGAATCGCCAGAGAGGAGCGGGAAGATAAATTCCTTACGAAATGATTAAGATTCCGGGGAATTGGGAAATACTGTTGTCCGCACACCAAAGGCGTGATAAGATAAGACTAATACCGCATGAAGGAGGAGAAAATGGAGAAAAAAAAGAGTTCCAATCAAAAAAAGAGACGCCGCAGACGCCGCAAGCAGCGTGAGCTGATCTTAAAAGCATCTCTCGTCGGAGTACTCCTGATAATCCTGGCAGTGATTTTGGTTCTTGCCTTCAGAGGCGGGAAAGATAAGACACAGACCGCGGATAAAGACTCCGGGAAAAAGCAGGAGCAGCAGCAAGAAGACAGCGAGGCGGCCGAGGAGGAACAGAAAGAGAAGCAGCGCCAGCTCCTCATGGCGCAGGCAGATCTGCAGGCAGCACAGTACGATTACGATGCGGCGATGGCTACTTTGAATTCGATCGAAGGCGCGGCCGAGGATGAGGAGATTCAGCAAAAGCTCACTCAGATCCAGCAGACAAAAGACAGCTGTACGCCTGTGAATATGAATGAGGTTACGCATATTTTCTACCACTCTCTGGTTGTTGATCCCGAAAAGGGCTTTGCCGGAAATGACAGCATTGCGGCAGGGTTTAAGCAGTGGATGACCACAGTGGATGAGTTCAACAAAATCACGCAGTCCATGTATGACAAAGGGTATGTGATGGTGAGTCTTCACGATCTGGTGGAGCAGACGGTGGACGCAGACGGAACAGTACATTTTAAGCCTGCGACGATCATGCTGCCGCCCGGAAAGAAGGCATATGTGCTCTCGCTTGACGATCTGTGCTACTATCACTCCTACGACAACCGCGGGATTGCCTCCAAGATCGTGCTCGACGAAAACGGAAAGCCGACCTGCGAGTATATTCAGTCAGACGGAACTGTCGTGACAGGTCCCTATGACTGCGTCCCGCTGATGGATGCGTTTGTCGAGCAGCATCCCGATGCTTCCTACCGCGGGGCAAAGGGCATCATTGCTCTGACCGGCTATAACGGAATCCTGGGATACCGCACGGACGGTGTGTATAACACGGCAGTGCCGGAGGAAGATCCGGAGCACTTCTTTCTGAGCAGCGACCAGCAGAAATGGCTCGATGAACATCCGGATTTCAACTGGGACGAGGAATGCGCGGAGGCGAAGAAGGTGGCCGATGCAATGAAGGCGGACGGCTGGGAATTTGCAAGCCATACCTGGGGGCATCAGCATGTGGCCGATATCTCCTATGATAAGCTGGTACGCGATACGGAGCGCTGGGCGAAATATGTGGCACCGCTTGTGGGCGGCACAGATACCATTATCTTCGCTCACGGACAGGATCTGACATCGGGACCGGACTACACACCTGACAACGAGAAGTTCAGCTACTTAAAAAGCCAGGGATTTAACTTTTACTGCAACGTGGATTCCACTCAGTACTGGCTGAAGATAGAGGATAATTACCTGCGCATGGGCAGAAGAAATCTCGACGGCTACCGTCTGTGGCAGGACGCTCACGGAACAGAGAGCAAGACGAGTGATCTGTTTGACGCAAGAGAGGTTCTGGACCCGCGAAGGACGGATGTACCGGATTTATAAAGAAAAACAGAATAAAAACAGCCGGGAGATTATGGCAGAATTCGTGCATAATCTCCCGGCTGTTTCTGCATTCGGATATAGGGAAGGAAATGCAGGAAAACAGCAGTCTATTCGGGGAAATGGGTCAGAGAGTCTCTGGTAAGATTATTCAGAAAAATTTATTTTTATGCACTGTTCGAAAAATGATGTCAAAAAAGCACGTACGATTGTTGTTGACAAAAAAACTTAACAATGTTAGAATCACTTCGCAATAAATTCTTAACAAGTTTGTAATAATTACAGGCGAAAACAAACAGGAGGTAAGTATGAAACTGAAAACTATCACCAAGATCCTGGGAGGAGCGCTTATGCTTTGTGTGCTGACGGCAGTGCCGGTCAGGGCGGAGGCAATGAATGCAGAGAATACGAATGAGAGTGATTATACAGATGTCCGTGTATGGGCGGATATGGCGGCAGCGAACGTACAGACCTGCGCAAACATCCGTACAGCTCCGTCTGTTGAGGCGGAGCGGACAGGAATACTCAGCAGCGGCTGCGCCGCTGAGGTGCTCGGAGAAGAGAACGGCTGGACCAGAGTGCGTTCCGGGGCTGTGGAAGGGTACATAAGAAGTGACCTGCTCTCATTTTCGGGGGAGGCGTATGAGCTGTATCGTGCAAAATACGATATGGGCGGCGAGCTTCAGACAGCCACGCCGATCGCAGAGCACCTGGGACAGGCACAGCAGACAGCTGCAGCCGGAGTAAGCGGATCGGAGCTTGACCTGCTTGCGGCGATCATTCAGTGCGAAGCCGGCGGCGAGAGCCACGAGGGCAAGGTAGCGGTCGGAGCAGTGGTATTAAACAGAGTGCGGAGCAGCAGCTTCCCGAACACCATTACCGGTGTTGTGTACCAGAGCGGGCAGTTCTCACCGGTATCGAGCGGTATCCTCTCCAGCGTACTTGCTTCCGGCGCCAGAAGTGACTGCTACGAGGCAGCCCGCGATGCCGTAAACGGTCAGAATCCAGTGGGAGATGCGCTGTATTTCAACAGCGGATACGGCAGAGGAATTCAGATCGGCAACCAGCACTTCTATTAATTTCTCAGACAAAAGCCTCCGCTTTACGGGGGCTTTCCTTTATATTCACGCTTTTTAGATAAATATATTTTGTAAGAAAAATGAAAGATATATTTTTAACAAATCCGTTGTATTTTCAGAAAAAATATAGTATGATAACAGCAGAACATCAGCAGAGAAAGGAGAGATGATTATGGTTGCTGTAATCTGGCTCAGTATACTGGTTGTGCTGCTGATTATTGAAGCTGCTACGATGGGGCTTACGACGATCTGGTTTGCAGGCGGTGCGCTGTTTGCGTTTCTTGCGGCACTCCTGGGGGCACCGATCTGGATTCAGGTAGCGCTGTTTGTTGTGATCTCTCTTGTGCTTTTGATCTTTACAAGACCGGCTGCGGTTCGGCTGATGAACCGTCCGAAGACACAGACAAACGTGGACAGCATCCCGGGAAAGACGGGAATTGTCACGGAGGAAATCGATAATCTTGCCGCAAAGGGCAGGGTGCAGGTCGATGGGATGGAGTGGTCAGCGAGAGCACAGCATGCGGAGGATAAGATCCCAAGAGGGGAAGAGGTAACGGCACTGCGCGTAGAAGGCGTGAAGCTGATAGTGGAAAGGAAAAGGTAAGAAGTATGGAAAATATGGGAATTATTATTGCCGTTATAGCATTTATTGTTGTGGTGCTTTGCATCCTGGCATCCTGCGTTAAGATTGTCCCTCAGGCCAAGGCAATGGTTCTGGAGCGTCTCGGCGCATACCGCGACACCTGGAATACGGGACTTCATTTTAAGATACCGTTTATTGAGCGTATTGCAAAGCGTGTGAATTTAAAGGAGCAGGTGGTGGATTTCCCGCCTCAGCCGGTAATCACCAAGGATAATGTAACGATGCAGATTGATACGGTAGTGTACTTTCAGATCACAGATCCGAAGCTGTTTGCATACGGAGTAGAGAATCCGATCATGGCGATTGAGAACCTGACGGCGACCACTCTGCGAAATATCCTCGGAGAGATGGAGCTGGATGAGACGCTGACTTCCCGTGAGGTCATCAACACAAAGATGCGCTCCGCGCTCGATGTTGCGACCGACCCGTGGGGCATCAAGGTCAATCGTGTGGAGCTTAAGAACATCATGCCGCCCAAGGCAATCCAGGAAGCGATGGAGAAGCAGATGAAGGCTGAGCGTGAACGAAGAGAGGCGATACTGATCGCAGAGGGTGAGAAGAAGTCAACGATCCTGATTGCAGAAGGCAAAAAGGAATCCGCAATTCTTGACGCAGAGGCAGAGAAGCAGTCAGCGATTCTGAAAGCGGAGGCCGAGAAGGAGAGAAGAATCCGTGAGGCAGAAGGCCAGGCGGAGGCTATCCTGAAGGTACAGCAGGCGAACGCCGACGGTATCCGATTCCTGAAGGAGGCAGGCGCCGACGAGTCGGTTTTGACACTGAAGAGTCTGGAGGCGCTTGGAACTCTGGCAAACGGCAGAGCCACAAAGATCGTTGTTCCGTCCGATATTCAGGGTCTTGCAAGCCTTGCGACCTCGCTCAAAGCGATTGTGGAGGATAAGAACGCAGAATAATATTTGGAATACAGATGAGGGGGAGAAACTGCCGCACCGTGATGTGCGGCGGTTTCTTTTCTGCTTTTCCGGGGTTTTTTGAGAGGAGTGAGAGCGTATGAAACCGGTTATAGATTTAGACAGAGAATACGGGATTGTACTGGAAGGGGGAGGAGCGCGCGGAGCGTACCAGATCGGAGCCTGGAAGGCGCTTAGGGAGGCAGGCGTGCGCATCAGTGCAGTGGCAGGTACGAGTGTGGGCGCGCTCAACGGGGCATTCATCTGCATGGACCGCCTGGAGCAGGCGGAGGAGATCTGGAAGAACCTCTCTTTTTCGAGCGTTATGGATGTTGATGATATACAGATGCGAAGACTTTTTGACGGAGAGCTGCCGCTGAAGGAAGCTGTGTCCGGAATTCTGCACCAGCTCGGAAACGGCGGTGTGGATGTGACTCCTTTAAAGGAGCTGCTTGCCAGATATGTGGATGAGGACGCTCTGCGCAGCTCTCCGATTCCGCTCTATATTCTGACATTTAACATGGATGCGTTTCAGGAGCTGGAGCTGAACGTCAGGGATATAGAGCCCGGGATGATCAAAGATTATCTGTTGGCGAGCGCCTATATTTTTCCTCTGTTTAAGAATGAGAGGATCAACGGAAGAAAATATATTGACGGCGGGGCGATCAACAATGTCCCGCTGGGAACGCTGATTGACCGGGGTTATAAGGATATCATCATGGTGAGAATCTTTGGGCCCGGAAGAGAGAAACGGGTAAAGCTGCCTGAAGATGCGACTGTGCTGGTCGTTGAGCCGCGGGTCCATCTTGGGAAGTTTGTTGACTTTGACCCGAGAAAGAGTGTGCGCAACATGAAGATCGGGTATTACGACGCCATGAGAATGATCTACGGGCTGAAAGGGAAAATATATTATATTGAAGAAAACCGGGAAGAGTGTTATTATTTAAATCAACTGGTAAATGTGCCGGATACGGTGAAGACAGCGGTGATGGAGGCGTACCATACGGGAACGGAGACCTCCAGATGGATCCGCCGTTTCACAGAGATTATTGCTCCTGCTGCGGCGCTGGAGCTGAAGCTTCCCGCCGGCTGGAACTATCGGGATCTGTATCTCGCCATTCTGGAGGCGGCTGCTAAGATCTACCGGATTCCCAAATACCAGATATATACGGCAGAGGAACTGAGAAACCGTATCATAAGCAGGGCGGCACCGGGAGATGCAGACGAGCTCCCGGCGTTTGTAAGGCTGATTGTAAAGGATGAGGAAAGAGGAGGACAATTATTATGAATTTAAAAGGCAGACATTTTCTGACGCTGAAGGATTTCACACCGGAGGAGATCACTTATCTGGTGGATTTGGCGGCAGAGCTTAAGGAAAAGAAGAAAAACGGAATTCCTGTCGATACGCTGCGGGGCAAAAATATCGCCCTGATTTTCGAGAAGACAAGCACCAGAACGAGATGCGCCTTTGAGGTGGCAGCGCACGATTTAGGCATGGGCGTGACGTACCTGGATCCGAAGGCATCCCAGATTGGCAAGAAGGAGAGCATCAAGGATACCGCACGCGTGCTGGGAAGAATGTTCCAGGGCATCGAATACCGGGGCTATGGACAGGAAATTGTGGAGGAGCTGGCAAAGTACGCCGGTGTTCCGGTGTGGAACGGTCTGACGAACGAATATCATCCGACGCAGATGCTGGCAGACATGCTGACAATCCGGGAGCATCTGGGCCGTGTAAAGGGCGTGAAGCTGGTATACATGGGTGATGCCCGCTACAATATGGGCAATTCACTGATGATTCTGTGCGCAAAGATGGGTATGCATTTCGTTGCGTGCGCGCCGGAGAAATATTTCCCGAACGGGGAGCTTGTGGCGCAGTGCCGGGAATACGCGAAGGAGAGCGGCGCTACAATCACGCTGACAGAGGATGTGAAAGAGGGCACAAAGGGTGCGGATGTTATCTATACAGATGTTTGGGTATCTATGGGCGAGCCGGAGGAAATCTGGGAGGAGCGTATCCGCGATCTGTCTCCGTATAAGGTGACAAAGGAAGTTATGGAAAATGCGGGAGAGCAGGCAATTTTCCTGCACTGCCTGCCGGCATTTCACGATCTGGACACGGAGATCGGAAAAGAGATGGGTGAAAAGTACGGGCTTACTGAGCTCGAGGTAACGGATGAAGTCTTTGAATCCGAACAGTCTGTGGTATTTGACGAGGCAGAAAACCGCATGCACACCATCAAGGCTGTGATCGCGGCGACGCTGGGAGCGTAACTGCATGGAAAACAGTAAGATGACGAGCCGCCTTGCCGCGATTCTGCCTCCGGGAATGAAAGCATTTTGGGAGACGAGCGTGGACTCCACGAATCTGGCTGTGGTGCGGCTGGCACAGCAGACGGATGCGGAGATTGTGCTCGCCGCTGCGGATGAGCAGACGCAGGGCAGAGGCAGAAGGGGCAGAAGCTGGAGTTCTCCGATGGGGGAATCGCTGTACATGTCACTGCTTCTGAAGCATCCGGCGGTTGAACCGGAAAACGCATCCATGCTCACGCTGGTTATGGGACTTTCCGCAGTGCAGGCACTCAGAGATCTCACAGGACACAGTGCCCGGATTAAATGGCCGAACGATGCGGTCATGGGCGATAAGAAGATCTGCGGCATACTCACAGAGATGCGCGCTGCAGAGAACGGCATACGCCATGTCGTGATCGGCGTGGGACTAAACCTGAATGCTCGTGCGTTTCCACAGGAACTCATGGACAGGGCAACATCGCTGTATCTTGAGACCGGAAAGGAGTATGACCGCGCCGAAGCCGCCGCCGCGCTCTGCCGCCGCTTCCTGGAGAACTATAACACGTTCTTAAAGACGCAGGATATGAGTGGGCTTCTGGAGGAATATAACGGCGCACTGATCAATCTTGGGCGCCGGGTAAAGGTGCTCGATCCCGGGGGAGAATATACCGGAACAGCAGGCGGCATTACACCCCGCGGGGAACTGCGCGTGACGCGGCAGGACGGGGGCATGGAGCTTATTTATGCCGGAGAGGTATCCGTCCGCGGGCTGTACGGGTATGTATAAGGAAAAGATGGAGGTAAGAATGTATTCGGACAGAATTGTATTATGCGGCGCCAGTGCATATGAGCAGAAATACTATTTTAACAGGGATTTTTCGGCGCTTCCCAAGGATGTGCAGGATGAGCTGCATATCATGTGTGTGCTCTTTACCGAGGATGTGGGCGGGATTCTGACGCTGGAATTCAATGAGGAGGGCGGACTGGAATTTAAGGTCGAGGCACTGGACGCAGACGCCCGCTTTGATGAGATCGGAAGCGCCCTCAAGATCAAGGAGCTTCAGCGCACGAAGCATGAACTTTTGGAATCCCTGGAGCTGTATTACAGAGTATTCTTTCTGGGAGAGGATGTCCCGGAATGAAAATGAGAGAACTGAAGATCGGGAATGTCGCCCTGGAAAATCCGCTCGTGCTCGCTCCGATGGCAGGAGTGACGGATCTGCCGTTTCGCCTGCTGTGCCGGGAACAGGGAGCGGGACTTTTATGTACAGAGATGGTGAGCGCCAAGGCGATTTATTACAAGAATAAGAACACAGAGCCGCTGATGGCAATCGATGAGCGGGAGCATCCGGTATCGCTGCAGCTTTTTGGCTCTGACCCTGAACTGCTCGGAAACATCGCAGCTCAAATCGAGGAGCGTCCGTTTGAGATTCTGGATTTCAACATGGGATGCCCGGTACCGAAGGTGGTGAACAACGGAGAGGGGTCTGCTCTGATGAAGAATCCCAAGCTGGTGCGCGAGATTGTTTCTTCCCTCGTAAAATCGGTGAAGAAACCGGTGACTGTCAAGATTCGAAAAGGCTTTGATGACGATCACGTTAATGCGGTAGAAATTGCAAAAATTATCGAGGACTGCGGAGCGGCTGCGGTTGCCGTTCATGGAAGAACGCGGGCGCAGTATTATTCCGGAAAGGCAGACTGGGATATTATCCGACGCGTCAGGGAGGCTGTCTCAATTCCTGTAATCGGAAACGGGGATGTCGTCTCGCCCGAGAGCGCCGAGGCACTGATCAAAGAGACAGGCTGCGACGGCATCATGATCGGCAGAGGCGTGCAGGGAAATCCATGGCTGTTTTCTCAAATCCTGGAATACTTCGAGACAGGCAAAGTGCCGCCGAAGCCGACGGCGGCTGAGGTGCGGAAAATGATCCTGCGCCACGCAAAGCTGCAGGTGGAGTTTAAGGGTGAGTATATCGGTATGAGAGAGATGCGAAAGCATGTCGCGTGGTACACGGCGGGCTATCCTCATTCCGCAAAGCTGCGGGCAGACGTTAATGAGGTGCAGACCCTGGACGAGCTTGAACATCTGTTGGAACGGCTGGGATAAGACCGGATTTTTGGATATACTAAGGGCGTAACAGCCACAGACGGGGTGCTGCCGGCGGGCAGCGCCTCCTTTATATTTTCCGGAGGAAAGGAGCCAGTTATGCAGAAAATATATGTAAACGGAACAATTCTGACAATGGAGGGGGAAGGAGATATCGCTGAGGCGGTGCTCACGGAAGGAAAGTATATCCGATGCGTGGGCAGTGAGGCAGAGGTGAGAAAGGCGGCCTCACCGGACGCACAGGAGATTGATCTGCAGGGACGGACGATGATGCCTGCATTTATTGACGGACACAGCCATATCACGATGGCGATGCAGATGTCGCAGGCGGCGGATCTGACCGAGTGCGGAGATTTTGATGAAATGATCCGGCTGCTTCGCGCATATAAAGAAGAAAACGGGATTACAGCAGAGGGGATGATCTCCGGATTCGGCTATGATCATAACTTTCTGCCCGGCGGCTGCCATCCGGTGAAGAAATATCTGAACCAGGTATCTGAGGAAATCCCGGTCTACGTCGCCCATGTCTCCGGACATATGGGCTGTGCGAATGATGCGGCGCTGCATCTGGCAGGCATCACCCGCGATACGCCGGATCCTGAGGGAGGCAAAATCGGCAGGCTGTCCGATGGGGAGCCGGACGGGTACCTTGAGGAGAGCGCTGCGGTGATGCTGCAGAGGGCAATCGGCCAGAGAGCGGCATTTGATCCGGTTCGCGCGCTGGAGAAAGCACAGAAGCTCTACCTGGAAAACGGAGTTACAACTGTACAGGACGGCGCAAGCGCGGAGCAGACGGTGGAGCTGTTGAAACAAATGGCGCAGTCAGGACGTCTGAAAGTTGATGTGGTGGCATATCCTCTGGTGACGGACAATGCCGGAAAGGTTTTCGATGAGAATCCGGAGTATGCGGGAAAATACTGTCATCGTCTGAAACTTGGGGGGTATAAGGCAGTGCTGGACGGCTCGCCGCAGGGAAAATCGGCATGGCTTTCCAGACCGTATGAGGACAGCGGCGACTACTGCGGCTATCCGTGGTTTACCGATGAGCAGGTGGAGGAATTTATGCGCATGGCCGTCAAAGACGGCAGACAGATCCTCGTACACTGCAACGGGGATGCCGCAAGTGAGCAGTATCTAAACGCCTATGAGAAAGCGCTTGCGTCGGTCAAAGGCACAGCGCAGCGGGATCTGCGGCCTGTGATGATTCACTGCCAGACCGTTCGTGAGGATCAGCTGGACCGGATGCAGAAGCTGCATATGATTCCATCGATCTTCATAGGACACGTCTATTACTGGGGAGACGTACATCTGAAAAATCTAGGTGAGCAGCGTGCCAGGAGAATCAGCCCCAGCCGCCCGGCATTTGACCGGTGCTTAAAGGTCAACTTCCACCAGGACACGCCGGTGACAAAGCCGAACATGCTTCACTCCGTCTGGTGCGCGGTGAACCGCATCACGCGCGGCGGAAAGCTGCTTGGAGAGGAGCAGCGCTGTACCGTCTACGAGGCGCTGCAGGCAGTGACGGTAAACGGCGCTTACGCCTACTTTGAGGAGGACAGAAAGGGAACAATCCGCGCAGGAAAACTCGCAGATCTTGTGATCCTCGACAGAAATCCGATGGAGACGCCAAAAGAGGAAATCCGCCGAATCCGTGTCCTGGAGACAATCAAGGACGGGGAGACTGTTATGAGGAAAGACGATTGAGAAAAAGCCGCAAACCTGCAGAAACAGTGGGTTTTGCGGCTGTACAGGTCTTGACATTTGACCGGAGATTTCGTATAATACATTGATTCAAAGAGAAGGTTCAGGGGGTTCCTGAATCCTATCGTTGGATAATTAGCAGGAAATTCAGAAAGGGTGTAGTAAATCATGGATGAGAAGAAAAATATACTGACATATGCTGGTTTAAAGAAACTGGAAGATGAGCTGCATGACTTAAAGGTTGTGAGAAGAAAAGAGGTTGCAGCTAAGATAAAAGAAGCGAGAGAGCAGGGTGACTTATCCGAGAACGCAGAGTATGATGCAGCAAAGGATGAGCAGCGCGATATTGAGGCCCGTATCGAGGAGATCGAGAAGATCTTAAAGAACGCTGAGGTTGTAGTTGAGGATGAGGTTGACTTTGACAAGATCAGCATCGGCTGCAAGGTAACGGTATTCGACATGGAGTTCGATGAGGAGATGGAGCTTCAGATCGTAGGCTCTACAGAGGCGAACAGCCTGCAGGGCAAGATTTCCAACGAATCCCCGGTAGGCAAGGCGCTGATCGGTGCTAAGACCGGCGACGTGGTGGATGTGGAGATGCCCACCGGAATTATGCAGTATAAGGTATTGAACATTCAGAGAAACATCTAAATACTGGAAAGAGGAGAGAGAAAACAAATGGCTGAACAGAGAAAGCAGGCACAGGAACAGGACGTTAACCAGCTTCTGAAGGTGCGCCGTGATAAATTAAAGGAGCTTCAGGAGAATGGCAAGGACCCGTTCGTAATTACAAAATATGACGTTACGCATCACAGCCAGGAGATCAAGGATCATTTTGACGAGCTGGAGGGACAGATTGTATCCATAGCAGGACGTGTAATGTCCAAACGTGTGATGGGAAAAGCGTCTGTCTGCAACATTCAGGATCTGCCGGGCAATATCCAGTCCTATGTGGCAAGAGACAGTGTCGGAGAGGAAGCCTACAAGGACTTTAAGAAAATGGATATTGGAGATATCGTGGGAATCAAGGGCGAGGTATTCCGCACAAAGACCGGAGAGATTTCGATTCATGCAGCATCTGTGCAGCTTCTCTCCAAGAGCTTACAGATCCTTCCGGAGAAGTTCCACGGACTGACAAACACAGATATGCGTTACCGCCAGAGATATGTAGACCTGATTATGAATCCGGAAGTAAAGGATACATTTGTAAAGCGCTCCCAGATTATCCGCGAGATCCGCAACTTCCTTGACGCGCAGGGCTTCATGGAGGTAGAGACTCCGATGCTGGTGGCAAATGCGGGAGGCGCTGCGGCAAGACCGTTCGAGACGCATTACAATGCGCTGGACGAGGATGTGAAGCTGCGTATTTCCCTGGAGCTGTACTTAAAGAGACTGATCGTCGGAGGGCTTGAGCGCGTATACGAGATCGGACGCGTATTCAGAAATGAGGGAACCGACGCAAGACATAATCCGGAGTTCACTCTGATGGAACTGTATCAGGCGTATACAGACTACAATGGAATGATGGATCTGACAGAGAATCTGTATCGCACAGTTGCCGAGAAAGTCTGCGGAACTGCAGTCGTACCGTACGGCGATGCGATGATCGATCTCTCCAAGCCGTTTGAGCGCATCTCCATGGTAGACGCCGTGAAGAAGTACGCAGGCGTAGATTTTCGTGAGATCAAGAGCGATGAGGAGGCAAAGGCTGCTGCCGATGCTCATCACGTAGAGTATGAGCCGAGACACAAGAAGGGCGATATTTTAAGCCTGTTCTTTGAGGAGTTTGTCGAGGAGCACCTCGTACAGCCGACATTCGTCATTGATCATCCGGTTGAGATCTCCCCGCTGACAAAGAAGAAGCCGGACGATCCGGAGTATACTGAGCGTTTCGAGCTGTTCATCACCGGAAGAGAGATGGCAAACGCTTACTCCGAGTTAAACGACCCGATTGACCAGAGAGCGCGCTTCGAGGCACAGGAAGCACTGCTCGCACAGGGCGACGAGGAGGCAAACCATACAGATGAGGACTTCTTAAATGCCCTTTCCATCGGTATGCCGCCGACAGGAGGAATCGGATTCGGAATCGACAGAATGGTGATGCTGCTGACGAACTCCGCAGCAATCCGCGATGTGCTGCTGTTCCCGACAATGAAGAGCATCGGCGGAGCCGAGGGTAAGAAAACGGACAAGAAAGAGGAGTCCGAACCGGCTGTGAAGATTGATCTTTCCAAGGTGAAAGTTGAGCCGCTGTTCGAGGATGCCGTTGATTTTGACACCTTCAGCAAGTCCGATTTCAGGGTTGTAAAGGTAGAGGCATGTGAGGCAGTTCCGAAGAGTAAGAAGCTTCTGAAGTTCACACTGAACGACGGAACAGACCGGAAACGCACGATTTTAAGCGGAATTCACGAGTATTACGAGCCGGAAGAGCTGGTTGGAAAGACCTGCATCGCCATCGTAAATCTGCCGCCAAGGAAGATGATGGGTATTGACTCCGAAGGTATGCTGATCAGTGCAGTACATGAGTACGACGGACAGGAGGCCTTAAATCTGCTGATGGTGGATGATCAGATTCCGGCAGGAGCGAAGCTGTACTAAGGATAAGAAATGACCTTCAGATTTGACAGCAAAAATTCATTTTGACAACATTTTGACAACAAATTCAAAG
>CALWSC010000013.1 GCA_944384105.1 uncultured Lachnospiraceae bacterium
CTCACAATGGTGTCGACGGTTATCGGAGCATGAAAGTCTATCTGGAACGCAAAGGCTATTCTTATAGCGCCGTTACGGTTCATAAATATATGAATACGGAGCTTGACCTCCGTTCCATCGTCCGTCCAAAGAAGCCGGGATATGAACATGGAAAACCGCATAAGGTATTCGATAATCAGCTGAACCAGAATTTTACAGCAGATGAAATCAACCGGAAATGGTGCACGGATTTTACCTATCTGTTCCTTGCGAATCATGAAGTACGCTATAACTGTACCATTATAGATCTGCATGACCGAAGTGTGATTGCCAGCATAACGGACCGCAATATCACCAGTGACCTTGCGATCCGAACGCTTCGGAAAGCACTGGAATCCCAGTCCGCCATCAAAGAGGGACTCATTCTGCATTCAGATCAGGGATCGCAATATACATCGAAAGCATTTATTGAATTCTGTAAATCGGTACATGTGACACAGAGTATGAGCAAAGCAGGATATCCGTATGACAATGCACCGATGGAGCGTTACTTCAACACTTTGAAAAACGAGTGTACAAACTTATGCGAATTCACAACAGAAGAAGCACTCTATCAAAAAGTAGAAGAATTTGCATACGTTGACTATAATCATATACGCCCTCACAGCTTCAACGGCTATCGCACACCATATGAGGCACGAATGGCAGTATAGCTGCCAAGCGATATTTTTTAACCACCTGATCATTTCTAATAAATTTATCCTTGCAAATGTAAATCCTTAAAATAGAATGACAGTGCTATAAACGAATAACTCCTCCATTATTTATTACTTCAATTTACAATTTTCCATTGCATCAATTAATTTATCCTCGATTTCCATGATTTTATTTGCTTTTTTAATAATTATTTTATTAATATCTATTCCTCCATTCGCTGAAGAATATACGCTTTTAGCAACCACACAGTATAATATTTTCCACTCTTCAATAGATTCTATTAAATATTGTTTTAGCAAATTACAATTCATATATATGGACTGTTTTTCCTGTAAACACCATAAAAAAATACTTCTGCTAGAATGCATTAAATGAATCCAAAAGAAATCCTTTTTTAGTTCATCCAAGAATTTATTATTTTCTAAGCTCCTTGAGAGTATATTAAGTGCTTTACGACCAATATAATTTCCATGTTCCCCTAAACCAGTATAATAGTTTTTTACAATGATTTTCTTTATTTCTTCAAATCTATCTATATAAGGTATTTTTTTCTCATCAATCTTTATTTTCAATACATAGCAGTAATATCTAAATGCTTTTTCCATAACTTTCTTTTCAATAATTCCAACAGTATCATTATCCGGATGTACACGTAAACGTTCTTTAACAGTCATATATGGATCTTCTACAAAATAAAAATTGTCCCTATCAAAACCTATAATAGTGCAAAGGTGTGTATTACTTATTCCTTCTTTACTTTTATCATGATACCAGTAATAGGGTGTCAACATATCAAACATAGTATTAACAGCAACAGTCCATCCAGATTTTAAACTCTCTTCAATAAAAGCGCAAGCTTTTTTCGGATCAGGAAAATATTCTTCCACCACAAAAAGATCATCATGTATATTACTTCTATTTTTGCAAATTTCTATATGTTTTGTTGATTTTAATAGTAAATTTATATCATCACAGAAAGCCATCTTATAATTAATTCCATATCCACGCATAGCATGATACAAAACCTTTTCATAACAATTAATAGAGTGCGCAATCATATCCACATTTCCGTTTTCATCTTTATAGTATTTTAATTTTAGTTTATCTTTATAGTTCATTTTTATAATCCACCTTTCTGCGAAAGGCACCCATGTGTCATAAAACACGTTGGTTGACTTTCGCTTTTCTTTTCTATCTTCCTTCTGTTATTATCTTCTTATAAGACTGACACACTACAGAACACGCAGAGGTGAGTGGTGGGGCTGTATAGCGGCGACCTCACATTTTTATTTGTTGTCGGTCATCCGTTAAGGCATCCATGTTTGGCGCATTCCCGTAATCCGTACACTTATCTTTTCCAAAGTTGTCTCGATTTTGCCGGATGGCCAGTCACTGTCAGTTTTATAACTATAAATTTCAGGAGGTTATTTTATTATCCTTTAAAATTCTCAAAAACAATTGCTGTGGCCTTGATGTCCACAAAACCTGGATCTTTGCCTGCATTGGTATTATCGATTCTCACAACTGTACAGAATATAAGCAAGCTCGCTTTTCTTCCTTCACGAAAGGATTACAAGAGCTGTGTGACTGGCTTGCCAAATATGACTGAACCTATGTTTGCATGGAATCTACCGGCAAGTATTGGATTCCGGTTTTCAATATCCTGGCGAAGAATAATATTTGGGTTACCCTTTCTCATCCCAAATATACACAACCTCTAAAGGAAAAAAACTGACCGTAAAGACACCAAATGGATCTGTGATCTGTATATGTGCGGTATGGTCCAGCCTTCTTTTATCCCTCCGGCTGATATCTGCCAGCTGCGGAACCTGGTAAGATACCGGTTCAAGCTCACCTGCATGATCACCAGCGAGAAAAACCGTGCCCATAACTGTCTTACGTTCTCTAACTTTAAGCTGGATGAGGTTTTCTCTGATATATTTGGGAAATCTTCACGTTCCATCACGGAACAGATCTTAAAACACCCTGGGGAACTTTTGATATGGCGCCCTTTGTTGACCGCAGATGCCAAACTCCTATCGAAGAAATTACAGACCGCCGTAGATGGTGCTATCTCAGCAGAACAGGCAGTAAAACTCAGACAATGTCTGGATCATATCGACGAATTAGAAAGGCATAAAACAGAAATAGAACGGGAAATCTTTCGTCTTAGTGACAAATACGAAAAAACCCTTGCTCTTATACGAACCGTACCGGGATTCGATAAGAACCCAATGACTGCTATCCAAGTCCTTCCTGAAATCGGTGGTGATATGTCTGTCTTCCCCACAGCTAAAAACCTCGTTTCATGGGCAGGATGCTATCCTCGCAATGATCAAAGCAATCAAAAAGTTAAATCAACTAGGATTTCCCGTGCTGATTCTTATTTTAAACCAGTTCTGGTGCAGATTGTAAATGTTTTAATCAAATCGAAGAAACATCCTGAAATAACGACTCATTATCGACGCATAAGAGCACGCCGCGGGCACAAGAAAGCCATCATTGCCATCTGCTGTATGCTCCGACCGCTATCTGGCACATACTCACAGATTAAAAGCCCTATACTCCGGAAGGCTTTCTTGGGCACCGTCCTGTGAAGGAAGCTAAAGTGCTGACCACTTCACAGGCACTCCATTTGCTGAAACAGAGAAGTTATATCATCAAAGATGATGCTGTTCCGGCTACCTGATTAGGTGTTGTGTTAATATTTACTTTTATGAAGCCACCGAGAGATGGCTTTTTCGTGTTGCCCCTTGGTCTTTCTCTATCCACTACTCCATTGTTTCACACTTACTCCTATATAATACTATTTAAAATGTATTAGTTCATTTTTATCTCTATTTTCACTTTCTTGCCACTAATCCACTTAGATAAAATTAGCCCCTCTTTTCTTCCTGTCCATAATCTTACACACAATCACCCCTGCCCCCGTACTCACCAGCGTCGCCAGTATTGCCGGTCCTACCACGGCGGCAGGCGAGGGGCTGCCGTATTCGGTCCGGTAGGCGACGACAGTTACCGGGATAAGCTGAAGAGATGAAATGTTCAGGATCAGGAAGGTGCACATCTCCCTGCTTGCAATCGACGGGGAGCGTCCGGTTCGGGCGCATTGCTCGCGGTTTAAGTCGGCGAGATGCTCCATCGCCGTGATGCCTGCAGGAGTCGCCGCCCAGCCCAGTCCCAGAATATTCGCAATAAAGTTCATGGCTATGTACTGGCATGCCGGATGATCCTGCGGGATACGCGGGAAGAGATAACGAATCACCGGGCGGATTTTCCCCGTGAGCTGTGCAATCAATCCTGCATTCTCCGCGATTCTCATGATTCCGACCCACAGCCCCATGACTCCCGCCATAACCACGCACAGGCTTACCGCCTCCTTGGACGAGCTGACTGCCGCCTCCGTGACTGCCTCCAGATTTCCGGTGATCAGGCCGTAGATGATACCGATCAGGAGCATACCTCCCCACAGATAGTTCAATATTTCTGCCTCCTCATAAATCCCTGTCTGTACAATATATGCCCCCGGTCTGAATTTCTTGCGGCTGATCCGCACTCATTTTGCGTGTCAGACTCCAGGCGTCAGTCCTCCTGCAGAAGCGCCTGATACACCTCCCGCTTCGACAATCCCCTGTCTTTCGCAACGAGCTTCATCGCCTCCTTGCGCGCAATCCCCTGCGACTCATAATATCGCATATGCTCCGCAAGCGGCATCTGCTCCCAGGACTGCTGTTCTTCCCTGCGCATCTCGCTGCGGCTTCTGCCTTCCATGACGAGCACACACTCGCCCTTCGGCTCATTCTCCTTATAATACGCGATTGCCTCCGTAAGCGTCGTCACAAATGCCGTCTCATGCCGCTTTGTAAGCTCCCTGCACACCGTCAGCCTGCGCTCGCCCAGCGCTCCATAGAGTTCCTCCAGCGTGCGCACGAGCCTGTGCGGCGCCTCATACAGAATCGTCGTCCTTGTCTCAGTGACAAGCTCCTTTAAGACTTCCTGCTTCTCCTTCTTATCCGACGGCAGAAACGCCTCAAATGCGAACCTGCGTGTCGAAAGCCCCGAGAGCGTCAGCGCTGTAATACACGCAGCCGCGCCCGGAAGCGACGTGACTTCAATGCCGGCCTCATAACACATCTTCACCAGCTCTTCGCCCGGATCGGAGATGCCCGGCGTTCCGGCGTCCGTGATAAGCGCGATCTGCCTGCCCTCCTGCAGAAGCCCGACCAGGTACTTTCCCTTGTCTATCTTGTTATATTCATGATAACTTGTCATGGGCGTCTTAATATCGAAATGATTCAGAAGCTTTATGCTGTTGCGCGTATCCTCCGCAGCGATCAGATCTACTTCCTTTAATGTGCGGATTACGCGGAATGTCATATCCTCAAGATTTCCGATCGGCGTCGCGCACAAATATAATTTTCCGCTCATATCCTATTCCTCCCGGCGCACCTTATCCGGATTCCTGCTCTGCCAGTCCTCACCGTAAATATCGAGAACATCCTGCGTATAGGAACCGTCCTTATTGTATACGATCAGCGGTTTTTCCACTGTGATACGCGGTCTTCCGCCCTTTAATCCCTCGATCAGCACCATCGTCGGCTCTCTGTCTACATACGGATAAACGAGCTGCATCCGCTTCGGCTCCAGACCGTGTTTCATCATTGTTCCCATAATCTCTGCCAGCCGAAACGGGCGGTGAACCATGTAAAATCTGCCTTTTGGCTCCAGAACTCTCGCCGCCTGCCCCACGACGTCATCAAGCGTACACAATACCTCATGGCGCGCGATCGTCTTGGCCTGATTGTCATTCGTCAGCCCGTGATTTCCCGTCATATACGGGGGATTGCTCGTGACTACCTGAAAAGAAGCCGCCCCAAAAATGGAGGCAGCTTCCCTGATATCTCCTGTCACGATGCGAATCTCCTGCCCGAGATGATTGTATTCCACGCTTCTTCTGGCAAGATCAGCGCTCTTTTCCTGAATCTCCAAACCCGTAAAATCGCGCCCCTGCGTCTTTGCGCGCAGCAGGATCGGAATAATCCCGTTGCCGCATCCCAGATCCAGCGCCCGCTCGCCTCTTTTCACCCTGGCGAACCAGGACAGCAGCACTGCATCGATCCCAAAGCAGAAATCCCTGGCAGACTGTATGATCCAATATCCGTTCTGGAGATCGTCCAGGCGCTCTCCTTCCTGTAACTGAATATCCATTCTGCTGTTATTCCTTTCGCATTATTTTTCCTCTAACTTCTCGAGAGCCTTCAGCTCCTCCTGAGAAATCTTCTTCTCTTTTCTGTGGCGCGGCTTGAACTTCAGCTCGTCCGCGCGGTACTCCCGAATCTCCTTTTCGTCTCCCACGTCCACAATCACCTTCACGAGCTGACGCAGCACGCTGACGCTGGACACCTCGCCTTTATATCCCTCCGGCGTTGTGACAGTATCACCGTTGTTCGGCAGCTTTTTGTTCAGGTACTCGTACGTCTCCTGCTCATTCTTGAGACAGCACATCAGCCTTCCGCAGACGCCGGAAATCTTCGTGGGATTCAGCGACAGGTTCTGCTCCTTCGCCATCTTAATGGACACCGGGGCAAACTCTGACAAATATGTGTGGCAGCACAGCGGTCTGCCGCAGATGCCGATTCCTCCGAGAATCTTCGTCTCATCACGCACACCGATCTGGCGAAGCTCGATTCTTGTCTTGAACACCGCCGCCAAATCCTTTACCAGCTCGCGGAAATCAATTCTTCCGTCCGCTGTAAAATAAAACAATACCTTATTGTTGTCAAATGTATACTCCACATCGATGAGCTTCATCTGCAGCTCATGCGCGCGGATCTTCTTTAAGCAGATCTGAAATGCCTCTTTTTCCTTCTTGCGGTTCGCCTCTTCCTTCGCCTTATCCTTCTGTGTGGCGATGCGGATAACCTCCTTTAAAGGCTGTACCACCTTCTCCTCATCCATATCCTTCGGTCCCAGAACAACCTTGCCGTACTCCACACCTCTCGCCGTCTCGACGATCACGCAGTCTCCAACCTTTACTTTTAAATCCCTGGGATTAAAATAATATATCTTTCCGACGTTTCGGAATCTTACGCCTATGATCTTAACCATGTCTGTCAGCCTTTCTCTCTGATAGTCAGGAACAGAAGCTCCATCGTCAAGTCAAAGTTGACATTTGCGCGCAGACGCGCTTCCGCCTTCTGGATAGAAGAAATGATGTCCTCCAGTCCCTCGTACGAGCTGCGTCTTGCCTGTTCCTTTATAAATTTTATTTCCTGCTTAAATACAAGGCTGTCCACATCCCTCGTCGCCTTGAATAAAAGCACATCGCGGAACCACATCCGGAACAGATCCAGATAGTCGAAGATATTTTCTTTCTCCTCCGACATCCTCTTGATCGCGTCCACCAGCTCGTACAGCTCCATCTCGTGGCTGTATTTCAGAAGCTGCAGCGCGTTCTCCGTCATCTGGGCAAACTCCTCCGAGGTCGCCATCTGCTGTGCCTTGCCGATATTTCCCTGCGCAAAGGACGCCTGGATATCTGCGTCATACTCGGGTATGTGCAGGCGGTCAACGAGATATTCCTTCACCAGGTTCTGGCGAATCGGCTTTAATCCCAATGTGACGCACCTGGATGTGATTGTCGGGAGCAGCGCATCCATATTGTCGGTCAGAAGTATGATGACCGCATAAGACGGCGGCTCCTCAATGGTCTTTAAGAGCGCATTCTGCGCCTGCAGCGTCAGCTTGTGCGCGTCGTTTACCAGATAAATCTTGTACGGTCCCGTGTACGGCTTGATCGCAACGTCGTCGATCAGCTGTTTTCGTATCTCCTCAATTCCTATGGAATTAGGCTTCTCATGTGTGACTGAAATGATATCCGGATGATTCTTGCTCATCGCTTTCTTGCAGGATGCGCACTTCAGACACGGCTCTATACCGTGCTCCTCACACTGCAGTGTCATCGCGAACAGGTTGGCAATCAGCTTCTTGCCTGATCCGTTCTCACCGCCGAATATATACGCATGAGACACCTTTCCCAAACGTATGGAGTTCTGCAAATGTTCTATTATCTCATCATGGCCTACAATTCCATCAAAGCCCTGCATACGCAATCACCTCCGGATTCTTTCGTTTCCTCCATTCTAACATAAAAATGAAAAAATTACATCAGCTTTTGCATTTTTTCTATCCAGCAGACAATTTCTTCCTGACAGTCCGAAATTTCACTATTGTTTGTAAATCTCTTTACAATTCCCGCACGGGAAAGCTTTTCCTCGGAAAAGTCCTCACAGTCCGCGAGAAACCGTCTGCAAAGTTCCGCATATTTGGGTTCTTTCTGTCCGCGTTCTCTTCTGAGCGCCCGCTCCAGCCGGATTCCGTCCTCTACCTCAATGTAAATAGGGCAGAGCGCCTCCTCTCCAAAGTATTCCCTCAGTTTTCTAAAAGATTCCAGAGTGCCGATCCCTATATAATCCTGATCGGCAAGAACGATCTGTCCTTCATCTGCCGTAAAATATCTCCACAGCCCGTATACTGTCTCATACGCCCGCGCCTCGATGATTTTTCCGTCCCGCAGGAGCTGCTCATACTTCTCCTCATCCGTAAAATAATACTCTCTTCCGTTCTTCTCCCCGTCCCGCATCGGCCGCGTCGTGTAAAGAATCAACTCCTTTAAATGCAGTTGTGGCTTCTCCTTCACGTACCTGTAAATATGATCCTTCCCGGAAGCACTCTTCCCCATAATATAAAATATTCTGCCCATACTTATTCCCCTGTTTCCTATACTATAATCCTGCCCTAACGTTTCGCCGGTCAGAGCGTATCATCTGTTTTAGCCTTATATCCTTCTCCCCACGACCGCATAGCGTCCAAAATCGGCTTTAAGCTCTTCCCTAAATCTGTCAGGCTGTATTCCACCCTTGGAGGTACTTCCGCGTAGACGCGGCGATTTACTAATCCCTTTTCTTCCATATCTCTCAGCTGGGCGGTCAATACCTTCTGTGATACGCTGCCGATAGATTTTTTCAGCTCGCCGAACCGCTTCGTTCCCGGCATTAAATCTCGCAGGATCAGAACTTTCCACTTGCTTCCGATCAGTGTGAGTGTAGTTTCCACGGGACATTCCGGTAAATCTTTTATTTCCTGCATGTTCTTATACCCTTCCAATAGTTTCTTTTTATCTGCTGCATAAAAAAAAGATGCTTACTTTATAAATTATACTTACAGAGTCATTATAAGCTTACAGAATAAAAATTGCAATTATAAAAACCGCTGTATTACATCAAATATAAGGAATACAGCGATTTTCATAACTTTTTTTCAGAATCCGGTCTTTTTTCTCTAAAAGCAGTTCTCAATTTCTCCCCCGCTGTCGCCTGCCGCATACTCTTCGGCCAAACCCGACGGAACACCAAAATACCAACACCCGTCAAATATCTCCAGTTCCATATTCTCATTGGGTTCATAGTCCACAATACAGATTCCCAGCGCATTCCACACATACTCCGGATCATTGGGATCATACTCTAAATCCCCTGTATCATTCTGAGTACCTCCCATAATCGCTCCCAAAACCGTAAGAAAATTGTAAACTTACAGCAAAAGAAAAGGCAGAAAACCAGAACGGCTCTCTGCCCTGACAAATCTTCTAATCTCAAACCTTAAAACGATATCCCACGCCCCAGATTGTCTCAATATACTGCGGCTTTGCAGTGTTCATCTCAATCTTCTCGCGGATTTTCTTAATATGCACCGTAACAGTCGCGATGTCTCCGATGGACTCCATGTCCCAGATCTCACGGAACAGTTCATCCTTTGTAAATACGCGGTTCGGGTTCTGCGCCAGGAAGGTCAGAAGGTCAAACTCCTTTGTCGTGAAAGTCTTCTCCTCCCCGTTGACCCACACCCTTCTGGCTGTCTTGTCGATCTTGATGCCGCGGATCTCGATGATGTCATTCTCCGGCATTCCGCTGCCGACAAGTCGTTCATACCGTGCCAGATGAGCCTTCACGCGAGCCACAAGCTCGCTCGGGCTGAAGGGCTTTGTCATATAGTCGTCAGCACCCAGACCCAGACCTCTGATCTTGTCGATATCGTCCTTCTTTGCGGATACCATGATGATCGGCGTATTCTTGTGGGAACGCACCTCACGGCAGATCTCAAAGCCATCCACCTCCGGAAGCATCAGGTCAAGGATCAGAAGGTCGAAATCCTCCTGAAGCGCCCGCTCCAGCCCTGTATCTCCGCGGTTCTCTATCTCCACCTCAAAGCCTGACAGCTCCAGGTAATCCTTCTCCAGGTCTGCGATCGCTTCTTCATCTTCAATAATTAAAATCTTACTCATTGACTGGTACCTCCTGATATTTTCTCAACACAAAATACATCGTAGTCCCCACGTCCAGCTTGCTGGTAGCCCAGACCTTGCCGCCGTGATCCTCCATAATCTTCTTTACAATTGACAGCCCGATGCCGCTTCCTCCCTTTGAGGAATTGCGCGAGGCGTCCGTGCGGTAGAAGCGCTCAAAGATATTCGCCAGATCCTTATTGGCGATCCCCTTTCCATTGTCTTCGATCTCCACCTGAATGAAATCACCGACGTCGCGGATGCGCATTGCAATTTTACCCTTCGGCTTATTCATGTACTTCAGGGAATTGCTTATGATGTTATTAATGACGCGCTTTAACTGCTCCGCATCCGCGATAACCACCACATCCTCCTCCACATAATTGGAATACGTAAAGTCCACGTTCTTGGCATCCAGCTCTGTGCTCAGTTCTTCCACACAGTCCTCAAAATAATCTGTGATGTGTATCTTGCTGAACGTATACGGGATGCGGTTCGTATCGATCTTGGAATAAAAGGTAAGCTCGTTGATCAGGCGATCCATCTCGTTCGCCTTATTGTAAATCGTGCGGATATACTTCTGCATCTTCTCCGGCGTGTCCGCCACACCATCCATAATGCCCTCCACATAGCCCTTTACCGCCGTGATCGGCGTCTTCAGGTCATGGGAAATATTGCTGATGAGTTCTTTGCTCTCGCGCTCAAATACCATCTTCTCGTCCGCCGTCTCCTTCAGCCGTCTGCGCATCTCCTCAAAATCCTCGCACAGCTCATTGACTTCCTCGACGCCGCTTGCCTCGACTGTGAAGTCCAGATTGCCCTCCTTGATGTTCTGGGTTGCCTTTTTTAAATGGTTCAGCGGAGTAACGACACCCCTGTAGATCCAAAAGCTCAGTCCAAAGCTTGTGAGCACCAGGATCAGTACGATGATAAACAGCATATCCGTAACCATGGACTTCATCTGCGGTATTATCGCATCCGCTTTTGTCACGATAAAGGCGCTTCCCTGCTTTCCGTCTGACGGCTCAAAATCAATCTGCTTGATGAGCACGTGAACATTGCTCTCGGAGATATAAAGCCCGGAATTTGATCCCGCCCCCGAATCTCCGTACTCCGGAAGCAGAGTTTCATCCAGTCCGACCGCATCGGGAGCCCCGTTATAGGATAGCTCATCTCCGTCCCGCACAATCAGATAAGAATAATTCTTCCGCAGCTGTTCGTTGATCTGCTCCAGATACGGCTGACGCAGCAGCTCGTCCGGATTCTCCCGTGCCGTCTCATCGAGTTCATTATAGACTGCGCGGGTCATCTTATTCAGAAGAGAGATATTATTGGACAGACTCTCATAAGTCGCATCCTGAATATTATACTCCTGCCGGATGGATGCGAGCTGTATACTCATAAAACCTATGAATGCAAGGCTCGTAAAGACCAGAGGTACGAGAATAATGGTGAAAAACGAAATGATAATTCGAGTTTTCAGTTTCATTAGCCACACTCCTGACATTCTCTACGTTTTCTCTGGTTTTTATTATAGCATACACCTTTTTTCTTTTCCTCTAAACTTTTTATTAAAAAAGTATAATACAAAAGGTTCCGCTTCAACTCAGGAAGCGAAACCCTCTGCGTCAGTTTATTTTCAGTTCCTCAATAATATTTTCCCTTCGGATTCCGCGCATGGTATAGATCATTGTGGTGCCCACTACAGCAAATACGCAGAATACCGCGATAACCAGGTACTGCCATGGGATGATAAATTCCGTATCTGTGCCTCTCATTAGAACCGTATAGATCGCAAAGCTTGCAAACAGGGATATTACTACGCCGTATACTATAGACCGCAGTCCGTAGATCAGGCACTCATAGCACATCATTTTGCGGAAACCGCGCCGCGGCATTCCGACGGACCGAAGCATGGCAAATTCTTTTCTGCGCAGCATCAGATTTGTGGAAATTGTATTAAATACATTTGCCACGGAAATCAGCGAAATTAAAATGATAAATCCATAAGACAGCACGCTGATCGCCGTGAAGATCTGCCGGTCCTGCTCGTATGTGTCAGCCATATCATTCAGATATTCTGTCGGAAGCCCTGCGCTTCGGAAGCTTTCCCGGAGCTTTTCATATGTCTGTATGTGATTTCCGCACTGAATGCCAAGACGAAACTGAATGCCGCTGACCTCCTCATGGGGCTGCATGTATTTCTGATATGCGCTTGCCCCGGTCAGAAGCTGCACAGAATATTCCACGGAGGTCACTCCGGCGGGCAGCTCTTCATAGCCGCCCTGTAAAATGGCAGAGCAAATATCGCGGTATTCCCATACACCGCTGTCAGACTCGTCTCTTTTGATGTCAAACCGCATACCCTCCCTGCCATTGAACAGATTGATTTTCTCATATCGTTCTGTATTCTCGTTATAGACCCGCAGCGTCTCTGGATATAAGACCGGCAGCGCGTCCGTACTGTCTTCGTTTCCTCCCATCCTCTCAAAGAGTTCGTCGGGAAGGATGGTCAGAAAGACGTCCGTATATGTGCTTCCGTCCTCATTTTCCTGAAGCCCCGCATAGGAAAACTGTTCCCCCAGACCGCCGTCCGGGATTTCCATACTGACTCCGGCTACGATTCCATATGGCTGTACAAATGTGACGCCGTCGTTTTGTTCTGCCAGTTTTTTTGCTTTCTGCAGTGTACGGATATTATCCTGCAGTGTGTTTTCATCGCTGTATATGTCGTATATAATCTGGATTTCCGGCATCTCAAGCACGAAATCGCCGGTCTGTATGAGATACTGCCCGAACACGGAAACTGAGGTAAAAAGCACAATACTCAGCGTAAGGGACGCCACGGTGCTGCGATATTTCTTCCTGTCGCGTTTATAGTTTTTCTCCGCCACCATTCCCTCAAGCCCGAACAGCCGGTAGATAATTTGGGGCGTTCTGACCTCCCGCGGATGAATACGGATATCATTTGCGGAACGGATTGCCGCAATAGGAGAAATTTTCCTGATTCTCCTGCATGGAATCCATACGGAAACCATCACTGTAAAAAAGGAAATCACTGCAGCAGCCGCTGCTGCTGTCCACGAGATTTTGAGTTCTACCCCCGTCTGACTTCCGTCGATCCAGTTTGAGAGCCCTTTTCCGATAAACTGCAGCGTCACCCCGATTCCTGCAATTCCGCTGATACAGCCCGCGGGGATGCCGATGCCGCTGACCATGAGCGCCTCATACCGCATGGATCTGCGGAGCTGCTTTTTCGTGGCTCCCACAGAGGAAAGCAGCCCGAACTGCGCGGTACGTTCGCGCAGGGAAATTGAAAAAGCATTGTAAATGAGCGAAATCGAACCTGCCATGATGATGCATACTACAATCGCGAACAGCCCGATCAGGACTGTCATATAGTTGTCGCTGTAGGATGCTCCCAGCCATCGGATAACTGCCATATTTCTGGCAGTATGGTCACATGGGACGGATGACAGCACGTCATCAATATCCCCCGCCTTATGCGTCCGGATATAGACGTCATGGTACGGTGCAGAGCTGCCGTCCGCAGCAGGTCCCGCATAAATTTCATATCCCGCGCCGCCGTAATTGTAATTGCTGATCACCGAAAATATCCCGACTACCGTAAATTTCATGGTTTTTGTATGTTCAAGCGTCTCCGCGGGGATATTCTGTTCCTGTGCGTACTCTTCTCCCATATATCCGTTGTGGCTTGTCAGTCTCTCTCCGTTCCAGATGCGCTCCCCGACTTCCAGCGTCAGAGTGTCTCCGATTTCTGTTGTCTGCTGGGGGGTCTGATTTGCCAGGAGATAGGCAGGTACAATAATCTCTGTCTCATTTTCCGGCATTCTGCCCTTTGCAAGCTCTGCCGAGAACATATCGCTTAATTCTTCCGTAAATTCTTTTATATAGACGTAGGGCGTTCCGGAATTGCTGCTCAGGGAATCCAGCTTTGCGTAGCCAAGGATATCTGCCGAAGCAGCCTTTTCCACACGGCTGTCACGCTTTATTTTTTCAAAATCGCTGTCTGAGACGTATTCGGCCACACCGTACCAGTTTCCATTCTGCTCAATGCTGCTTTCGAGCAGGAAGCTCCAGAAGCTCTGCCCGAACGCGGCAACCGCAGTGATCATTGCAGTGGAAAGAATGACTCCGATGATTGTCACAACTGTCCGCGTTCTGTTCTGACGCATGGTACGCGCTGTGATCACTGAAAAAATATTCATCTGCGGATCACCTCATCTCTCACGATTTTTCCGTCCTCCAGTGCCAGGATTCGGTCTGCCTGCAGAGCAATGTTTTCATCATGCGTGATAACCAGCATTGTCTGGCGGTATTTCTGATTGGAGTACCGCAGAAGCTGCATGATCTCCCGGCTGTTTTTTGAATCCAGATTACCGGTCGGCTCATCAGCAAGGACAATCGCCGGGGCATTCATCAGCGCTCTTCCAATGGATACGCGCTGCTGCTGTCCGCCCGAGAGCTGATTGGGCAGATGTTTTTCCCGCTTTTTCAGATCCAGAATAGACAGGAGCTCCTCCAGGCGCTCCTCGTTGACCTCGCGTCCGTCCATAAGCACGGGAAGCGTGATATTTTCCCTGACATTGAGCACAGGAATCAGGTTATAAAACTGGTATATCAGTCCCACCTGGCGGCGCCGGAAAATGGCGAGCGCCTCCTCCTTCTGCGCGTACACATCCGTTCCGTCCACAAAGACCTTTCCGGCACTTGGCGTATCCACACCGCCAATCAAATGCAGCAGCGTCGACTTTCCGGAACCCGATGACCCGATGATCGCCGTAAACTCACCCTTCTCCACTGAAAATGAAACCCCGTCCAGCGCCCGGACCTCATTCTCCCCTTTTCCGTAAATTTTAGTCAGATTCTCTGCTCTTAAGATTTCCATATGCATCTCCTCCTCGTATGATCTTATCATAACAGATCGAGGTGACACAGCGGTGACCTCAGGATGACAGTTTTGTCACATTTCTTTTTCTCCCCGCTTACATTTCATCCTTTAACCGGTTCAGTAAATGGGATACCGCAAACATAAGCGTCTCATAATGCATATATTCCAGAATATTTTTATCCACCAGAATCTGCATACTTGCGGGGAATTCCTCGTCAAAGTCCCAGAACCGCAGAATTATCGGAAGAAACGGAAAGTATTGAAATTCATAAGCGACGTCTCCCTTTTCCCGTTTTTTCCCTCCGAGAGCTTCACAGCTTTGTGCCAGTGCCTCCGCTTTTCCTGCAAAAGCTTCGGCAGCGTCCTGAAAGAAATTCGTTCCCTTTCTCAGAGTGCCTCCCATAACCCGGGACAAACTTCCCACGTTTACCCATTCGCCGGCAAGATGGCAGTTCTCTCTGGAACAGCATAGGACATCATAAATAGTCATGGCTTCATTGTAACCGGCTGTTTCTTCTGTCAAAAATCCGTCCTCTGACCAGGTAACCTGTCCCGTCTGCCGGCTGATCCGGCAGGGACGGCTGAGGCAGCGGATATACAGATACTTTTCATCATGATCCAGCCCAAATTTTTGTGCCATCTTTTCCTGATCATACTGTAAAAACACTTCTGCCATATTATTTTTCATTTTCTCATAATTGGAAATTTTATTTTCTGTTTTCATCTTCTGTTGCTCCTGTTATGTTTCATCGGCTGTCCATATCTTCTGCCTCTCCTTTATAGAATCTCAGCCGAAAGCAACTTCCTTTCTCCTTTCGATTCTCCGCACAGATAATCCCGTTTTGCCGGTTCATGATCATCTGTGCCAGGGACAGTCCGATTCCGAAGCTGCCGCCGGAGGCGTTTTTGCCGCGGTAGAATCGCTCAAAGAGATGCGGGAGATCTTCGGGAGAGATTCCGGGACCCTCGTCAGAGACAGCAATTTCTGTGTATAGAGGATTATCACAGCAGGCGATCCGGAGAATTCCTTCATAAGGCGTGTAGTCCAGACTGTTTTTGAGAATGTTCTGAACAGCTTCCAAAGTCCATGTCTCATCGGCATAAAAATCGAGCCCTTCGGCGCCCTCAATACGGCAGCTCTGCCCGCGCAGCTCCATCTGAATCTCGAAAGCCTCCAGGGCACGGCGCAGAAACTGCGCCATATTTATTTTGCGGTGTTCCAGATGAACGGAATCCGCATCGAGCCTGGAGAGCTTTAAAAGTGTTTTGATCAGCCAGTCGATGCGCCCGAGCATCCGGTTCATTTCCCGCAGGATTTTCTTTCTCTGCTGCGGGTTATCCCCCTCCTGCGCCATCCGCGCAGTCATAAGATTCAGCGTGGTAAGAGGCGTGCGGATCTGATGCGAAATATCCGCCAGAGAGTCTGCAAGCATTCCTTTATCCTTCGCAAGCCTCTCCGACTGTTCCCGCAGCCGTACCGTCATTTTATAGATCTCATCCCGCAGAATAGCAATCTCACCCTCCTCGCAGCTTCCGAGCGAGAGCACCTCCTCTCCGTGGAGTATCCGGTCTATCTCCCTGCTCAGCCGCTTCAGGGAGCGCTTATACCTTCTCATTTTATATAAATACAGTCCGCCGAATACACACGCTGCGGCAGCCGCCGGGATCAGATACAATATATCACTTTCCAAGGCGGTACCCCATTCCCCGCACCGTGAGAATAATCTCCGGCTTCTGCGGGTCTTTCTCTATTTTTTCACGCAGCCTCTTGATATAGACGGTCAGTGTATTATCATTGACAAAATCTCCAGCCATATCCCAGATCTCGTCGAGCAGAAGCTGCCGTGTCAGAACCATACCGCGGTGATTGACAAATACCAGAAGCAGCCGGTACTCCAGCGCAGACAGACAGATTTCCTGTCCACCGCGCGTTACCAGCCCCTTATCCGTGTCGATGCGCACATCTCCGATTGTAACCACGGACTGGCTCTTACCGGCACGGCGCAGCACGGACTTCATCCTTGAGACAAGCTCTCTCGGCCGGAACGGCTTGCTGATATAGTCATCCGCTCCCATATCGAGCCCCGTTACCACGCTGAACTCATCTCCCAGCGCAGTCAGGAAAATCACCGGAATGTCGTGCACCGCTTTCACTGCCGTACACACACTGTACCCATTCCCCTGCCGCAGCGTCACATCCAGCAGAATCAGATCAAACGGCTCCGAATCCAGAAGCTCCATCGCCCCCTCCTGCGTGTCAGCGGATGTTACGAGATATCCCTCCGGACGCAGAAATTCTGTGAGGTTTTCCACAATCTCCTCATCATCTTCCACAAGAAGTACCTTAATCTCAGTCATACAAATCTCCTTATGATATGGCAAAGGCTGCCGTAAAACATGCCTTCGCCTGTCTTACAGCAGCCTCTCTGATTTCTTTCATTACTTTACAGTCACTTTATCCAGATGCCAAATCTCATCCACATACTGCTGAATGGTTCTGTCGGAAGTGAACTTGCCGGAATGCGCTACGTTCAGAATCGCACTCTTCGCCCAGGCAGCCTCATCTCTGTATGCCGCTTCCACTCTCTCCTGAGCAGCCGCATAGGACTTAAAGTCAGCCAGAGTGAAATATACGTCCTCGTTCAGCAGAGAATCGTAAATCTCCCGGAACATATTCATATCTCCATTGGAGTACATGCCGTTGATGAGCTGCATCAGCACCTGACGGATATCCGGGTCGTTGTTGAAGTAGTTCATAGGATAATAACCGCCGTTATTCTCATAGTTGATAACCTCTTCCGCAGACAGACCGAAAATAAATGCATTCTCCTGTCCAACCTCTTCCACGATCTCCACATTCGCTCCGTCCATGGTACCTAAGGTCAGCGCACCGTTCAGCATGAACTTCATGTTTCCTGTACCGGATGCCTCTTTACTTGCCGTAGAAATCTGCTCGGAAACATCTGCTGCGGCAAAGATGATCTCTGCGTTGCTCACACGGTAGTTCTCAATAAATACGACTTTCAGCTTGCCCTTGATGGAATCGTCATTGTTGATCACGTCCGCAACGGAATTGATCAGCTTAATGGTCGCTTTCGCACGGCGGTATCCAGCCGCTGCTTTTGCTCCGAAAATAAAGGTTCTCGGATAGAACGGCATCTCCGGATGCTCTTTGATCTTGTTGTACAGATACATTACATGCAGAATATTTAAAAGCTGGCGCTTATACTCATGCAGACGCTTAACCTGTACGTCAAAGATAGAGCGCGGATCTACCTCAATACCGTTGTGCTCAAGGATATATTTTGCCAGGCGCACCTTGTTCTGATACTTGATGTTCATAAACTCTGCCTGTGCCTTCGGATCGTCTGCGTATACCGCAAGACCGGAGATCTTAGGCAGGTCTGTGATCCAGTCATCACCCACATGCGCGGTTACCCAGTCTGCAAGCAGCGGATTTCCGTGCTTTAAGAAACGTCTCTGGGTAATACCGTTCGTCTTATTGTTAAACTTCTGCGGCATCATCTCGTAGAAGTCTTTTAACTCCTGCTTCTCCAGGATCTCCGTGTGCAGCTTTGCAACTCCGTTTACAGAGTAGCCGCCCACGATTGCAAGGTGTGCCATCTTCACCTGTCCGTCGTAAATAATCGCCATCTTGCGGATCTTCTCCTGGTTGCCCGGATATTTTGCCTGGATCTCCATGATAAATCTGCGGTTGATTTCCTCGACGATCTGGTAAATACGCGGAAGCAGCTTGGAGAACAGCTCGATCGGCCATTTCTCAAGAGCCTCTGCCATAATTGTATGGTTTGTGTACGCGCAGGTCTTTGTGGTGATCTCCCAGGCTTCATCCCACTCAAGTCCTTCCTCATCCAGAAGGATACGCATCAGCTCCGGAACCGTTACGGTCGGATGCGTGTCGTTTAACTGGAATGTTACCTTCTCATACAGCTTGTGGATATCTTTGTGTTTCTTTTTATACTTTTCAATAGCAGCCTGAATACTTGCAGAGATAAAGAAGTACTGCTGTTTCAGACGAAGCTCTTTTCCTGCGTAGTGATTATCGTTCGGGTAGAGCACCTCCACGATATTTCTCGCCAGGTTCTCCTGCTCAACTGCCTTTCTGTAATCGCCCTTGTCGAAGGAGTCGAGCTGGAAGTCATTAATCGCCTGTGCATCCCAGATGCGCAGAGTGTTTACCATGTTGTTGTTATAACCTGTGATCGGCATATCGTACGGAATCGCAAGAACGGACTGATATCCCTCCTGAACAAATCGGTTGCGCTTTGCTTTCTCATCATAGATTACCTTTACATAACCGCCGAATTTTACTTCCTTGGCATATTCCGGACGGCGAAGCTCAAATGGATAGCCGTCCTTTAACCAGTTATCCGGCACCTCTACCTGATAGCCGTTTTCAATTTTCTGCTTGAACATACCGTAGCGGTAACGAATTCCGCAGCCATATGCGCAGTAGCCCAGCGTTGCAAGGGAATCGAGGAAGCACGCTGCAAGAAGTCCCAGTCCTCCGTTTCCAAGCGCCGGATCCGGCTCCTGATCCTCGATCACGTTGATGTCAAATCCCATCTCATCGAGAGCCTCCGCAACCTCCTTATACGCTGTCAGGTTAATCAGGTTATTGCCCAGGGCGCGTCCCATCAGGAACTCCATAGACATGTAGTAAACGATCTTCGGATCCTGCTCATCAAATGCCTTCTGGGATTTTAACCAATTGTCGATGATGACATCCTTTACCGCATAGGAAACTGCCTGAAAGACCTGCTGCTGCGTAGCCTCATCAATAGTCTTTCTGTAAAGCGTCTTTACATTATCACGTACACTCTGCTTGAATACTTCTTTGTTGAACTGACTGCTAATCATTTTTATTTCCTTTCTACCCCAAGGGTTACCTTTTCAGAGTTGATATTCCACTCTTTCACATATCCTTCAGCTTCATCGAAAATAACTTCCTCTGCCAGTACCTCATCTTTAATGTCGTCGTTATGCTTTCTGAAGATATCTGAAATTACTTCATTATCTTTTACATACACTTTAATCTTATCCATAACCTCGAATCCGGCTTCCTTGCGCATCGTCTGGATCTTACTGATAATCTCGCGCACAAAGCCCTCCTCGATCAGCTCCGGAGTCAGGTTCGTATCCAGGACAACGGCGATATTGTTGTCGGATTCAGACACGTAGCCCTCCATCTTTGCGGTGTCAATAAGCAGATCCTCCTCAAGAAGAACCACTTCATTGCCGGAAATATCAAGCTTTAACTGACCGGTGCTCTTTAACTCTTCCATAGCCGCGTTGCCGTCGATCTCGGAGAGTGCCTGACGGATACCGTTTAACAGTTTTCCGTACTTTGGTCCTACGGTCTTTAACTGCGGCTTGAAACTGTAGGTGATAAATCCGGAGATGTCGTCCGTGAATTCCACCTCTTTGACGTTTAACTCATCCGCAATGATATCTTTATAGAAATCAGACAGGTCAAACGCTGCCTTTACATACATTTTTCCGATCGGCTGACGGTTCTTGATCGCCGCCGCATTTCTGCACGCGCGTCCCATTACAACGATCTCAAGCAGATGATCCATGTCGCTCTCGAGCTTCTTGTCAATCCACGCCTCATTTGCCTCCGGGAAGTCGCACAGATGGATGCTTTCCGGTGCGTCCTTGTCGATGCTTCTTACCAGGTTCTGGTAAATATCCTCTGTCATGAACGGAATCATCGGAGCCGCTACCTTCGCGGTTGTCACCAGAGCAGTGTACAGCGTCATGTACGCGTTGATCTTATCCTGCTCCATACCCTTTGCCCAGAAACGCTCGCGGCTTCTTCTGACATACCAGTTGCTCATGTTATCCACAAACTCCTGCAGCGCTCTTGCGCTCTCCGGAATCCTGTAGTTTGCCAGATGATCGTCCACGGTCTTGATCAGCGTGTTGAGCTTGGATAAAAGCCACTTATCCATCACGGATAATTTATCATATTCCAGCGTGTACTTCGTTGCATCGAAATTGTCAATGTTCGCGTAGAGTACGAAGAATGCGTACGTATTCCACAGCGTTCCCATGAACTTCCTCTGTCCCTCGGAAACTGCTTTTCCGTGGAAGCGGTTCGGCAGCCACGGTGCGCTGTTGATATAGAAATACCAGCGGATTGCATCCGCTCCGTACGTCTCAAGCGCTTCAAACGGGTCTACGGCATTCCCCTTAGACTTGCTCATCTTCTGGCCGTTTTCATCCTGCACATGCCCCAGAACGATAACGTTCTTATACGGAGCCTTATTAAAGAGCAGCGTGGACTCGGCAAGCAGGGAATAGAACCATCCGCGCGTCTGGTCTACGGCCTCAGAGATAAAGTCAGCCGGGAACTGCTGCTCGAACAGCTCTTTATTCTCAAACGGATAGTGATGCTGCGCAAACGGCATCGCTCCGGAATCAAACCAGCAGTCGATAACCTCCGGTACGCGGTGCATCGTCTTACCGCACTTCGGACACTTAATCGTGATCTCGTCGATGTACGGACGGTGAAGTTCCACAGTCTTTGCGCGCTCGTCACCGCTCATCTCATAGAGCTCCTGGCGGCTTCCGATCGAATGCATATGACCGCACTCGCACTCCCAGATATTCAAAGGAGTTCCCCAGTAGCGGTTTCTCGAGATACCCCAGTCCTGTACGTTCTCCAGCCAGTCGCCGAAGCGTCCCTTGCCGATACTCTCGGGAATCCAGTTGATTGTATTGTTGTTGCGGATCAGATCGTCCTTTACCGCCGTCATCTTGATAAACCAGGACTCTCTCGCGTAATAGATCAGCGGAGTATCGCAGCGCCAGCAGTGCGGATAGCTGTGCTCAAACTTCGGAGCTGCAAAGAGAAGACCTCTCTTGTCCAGATCCTCCAGTACCAGCGGGTCAGCTTTCTTTACGAATACGCCGGGCCATGCGGTCTCTTCTGTCATCTCGCCCTTCTCATTTACCAGCTGGAGGAACGGCAGGTCATACTTGCGTCCCACCTTACTGTCGTCTTCACCGAAGGCCGGAGCGATGTGTACCACGCCGGTACCGTCGGTCAGAGTGACATACGTATCGCATACCACATAGTGTGCCTTCTTGTCCAGAGGCTTGAAATTATATAACGGCTCGTATTCCTTATACTCGAGGTCTTTTCCCTTATATCTCTCCAGGATCTCATAAGTGCCCTCGCCGAGAACAGTATCAAGAAGCGCCTCAGCCATATAGTATACATATTCGCCGCATTTGACCTTTGCGTATGTCTCGTCCGGGTGTACGCAGAGCGCAACGTTGGACGGAAGAGTCCACGGGGTCGTGGTCCATGCAAGAATATACGCATCCTCGCCCTTTACCTTAAATCTGGCAATCGCGGAGCGCTCTTTTACATCCTTATAGCCCTGAGCAACCTCCTGCGCAGACAGCGGGGTGCCGCAGCGCGGACAATAGGGAACGATCTTAAAGCCTTTATACAGCAGCTTCTTATTCCAGATTTCCTTTAACGCCCACCACTCGGACTCGATATAATCATCATGATAGGTGACATACGGGTTATCCATATCTGCCCAGAAACCGACGGTTGAGGAGAAATCCTCCCACATGCCCTTGTATTTCCAGACACTCTCCTTACATTTGTCAATGAACGGAATCAGACCGTACTCCTCAATCTGATCTTTGCCGTCCAGGCCGAGAAGCTTCTCCACCTCCAGCTCCACTGGAAGCCCATGGGTATCCCATCCTGCTTTTCTCGGAACCATATAGCCCTTCATGGTGCGGTATCTGGGGATCATATCCTTGATAACGCGAGTCAGAACATGGCCGATATGCGGCTTGCCGTTTGCTGTCGGCGGTCCGTCGTAGAACGTGTAGGTCTCGCCGTCCTTGCGGTGTTCCATGCTCTTCTCGAAGATCTTATTCTCTTTCCAGAACTTCTCGATATTTTTCTCACGCTCCACGAAATTCATATTCGTCGAAACTTTCTGATACATATCTTGCTCCTTTCTCAAAATTGGGTCCTTAATGAAAAAAAGCTTTCGTCCCTGTAAAAGGACGAAAGCTGTAGATTTTCGCAACCACCTGTTACACATACATGATAATACGCGGTTCCTGTAACGCGGAACATACGGCGCTTCTTACTTAGTATCCGGACGTCTGTTCCCGGTCTGTTCAGAATTGCAACTGTGGAGTGATCTTAGTCTGCCTGTACTGATACCGGTCTCCCACCATCCCCGGCTCGCTGGAACGTTCCATGACAGATTACCTGTCTCCGTCTTCGTTTTTCGCTTTATCGGGATTATTATACATGTTGGGGACCAATGGTGTCAAGACTGGGTTTCTTTAAAATTTTCAGATTTTTCCTTAATCCTGATATCGGCTCTCCAGTTCCAGATATCTTCCCTGTGTGCTGCTTTTCTCAAAAGCAGTCAGTATTTCCAGCACATGAAGCGTCAGAGTCACGTTTGCAGGGAATTCCCCCGTTCCCCTGAGAGCTTTTGCCATCCGGGCAAGTCCCAGCCCCCTGCTGTTCTCTCTGTATGGGAAGAGCAGCGGCATCTCACGAAAAACTCCCTCCTCCGGCCGAAGCAGTTTGATTCCTCCGTCAAATGTATTGGGGTCCGGAACGCGCAGTGTGCCCTCCGTTCCATAGATCTCCAGGAAAGCCTGGCTGTCATAGTGAACATCAAAGGTCATCGTGATATTGCCGATCGCCCCGTTTTCAAAGCGCATCAGTCCTCCATAATAGGTAGGAACTTCCACATCGATCTTTGTTCCTTTTTGGGGCTGGCTGGTAATTAAGCGCTGCTCAAAACTTTTTCCCGTCATTCCGCTGACGCCCTGCACGCCGCCGATCAGATGCACCAGCGCTGTCATATAGTACGGTCCCATATCCATCATCGGACCTCCGCCCTTTTGATAGTAGAATTCGGGAGCCGGATGCCAGCTCTCATGTCCTCTGCAGATCATTCTCGCTTCCGCTCCGATCACTCTGCCGATAAATCCATCTTCTATCAGTTTTTTGCATGTGCGGATACCGGCTCCCAAAAATGTATCCGGAGCTCCGCCCAGCAAAAGTCCCCGCTCCTTTGCCAGAGACGCCAGTTCTTTTCCTTCCTCATACGTCTCAGCAAGCGGTTTCTCGCTGTACACATGCTTTCCTGCCAGCAGCGCCTGCTTCGTAGTCTCATAATGCTCTTTAGGTCTTGTAAGATTCAGAATGATTTCGACAGTTTCATCCGCCAGCATCTCCTCAAGCGTATTATAAATCTTTTCAATCCCATACTCTTTTGCTGCAGCCTTTGCTTTGTCTCTGCAGATATCGCAGACAGCCTCCACCTTTGTCTCCTCGAACACCGTGGTCAGATTCTTAAAATAAATACCGCTGATTGCCCCTGCTCCCAATACACCGATTCTCACTTTATCCATAAGACTTCTCCTCTCAATACTTTATCTATTCCTCGAATCTGTCTGTCGTCAAACCGTGTTCCAGTGCATACTGTTTTCCCTGAGCTGCCCAAAGGAGTCCGCGCTCCATGAGAACGCCGGCCTCCGGTGATTTTTCGAAGACATCGTCATGATGTCCCAGAGAACAGTAAAATACCCTGCCGTTTCCCCAGAACTTTGTCCATGCAACCGGCATGTCCACAGGCTTATTTGCACAGTGATATCCGTTTACCACTGGAAATCTCGTAGTCGCAAGAACCTCCACCGCAGGATCTACATGAAGGTAATACTGCTCGCTGCACACATGGAAATCCTCCATTCCCTCCACGATGGGGCTTGAGCCTCTGCGGATATTTACCGTATAATCCACCCCGTCGCAGCCCGGATGGCTGACCCACTGTCCTCCAGTCATAAATTGCCATTCCACGTCCTGGCGGAACGCGTCGCACATTCCCCCGTGGCAGCCGGCAAGCCCCGTTCCGGCTGCCACGGCGCTGCTGATATTCCGGCAGTGCTCCGGAAGTATCTCTCCCATAGTCCAGCATGGAACGATAAGATCCGCAGCCATCAGTCTCTCCTTGTCTGCCAGAATCTCCTGACTGTCAAAGATTTCAGCAAAATACCCGTGTTTTTCAGCCATGCGCTTCATTCTCTGCGCTACCTGCTCCGGTTCGTGTCCGTCCCATCCCCCCTGAAAAATAATTACGTTCTTAGATGATTCCATACGTCTCCTCCTTCTCGTCCGTCATTTTTTCTTCTGCTTGTATTGTATCAGGATTTCCGGTAAAATGATTGTCAGAAACCTATAAAAATCAGTCAAAAATTGCTCTAACTACCGGGAGGAATACATGCACCCATTTTACGAAGACAAACAGGAGGGTTTCCGCTGCTTCCAGAGCGATAATCTGACTTTTCCGGCTCATCTGCACAGTGCGGCGGAGCTTGTACTTGTTCAGAAGGGTTCCCTTACAGTTACCGTGCAGGAGCAGATGAAGACTCTTTCTGTAAATGAAATTGCCCTGATTTTCCCCGACATGGTACACAGCTATGAAACTGCCTGCACCAGCACTTGCTGTCTGTGCACCTTCTCTCCGGGGCGGTCCAAAGATTACTATCATATCTTCCGCACACAGCAGCCATTCTCACCGTTTTTCCTGTGCGGAACGCAGAATGAGGATATCCCTTTCGCCTTCTCCCGAATGCTCTCCTGCGCAAAGGACTCACCTGCTGTCAGCGAAGCATGGCTGCATCTGATTTTAGCGTATCTCTTTGAAGAGGCAGCGCTCGTTCCCAGAGACAGCCGGGATGATACAGAGATCAGCTACCGGCTCATCTCCTACGTCTCCAGCCATTTTCAGGAACCGCTTACCCTGGATGGAATTGCCCGGGAGCTGCACTTTAACAAATATTATATCTCCAGGGTATTCACCAGAAAGCTGCACTGCGGTTTCTCAGCATATATCAACCGTCTGCGTCTCGATTATGCGGCGCACGAGCTTCGCTCGACTGACCATACAGTTACCGAAATCTGGCAGGAAGCCGGATTTGAAAGCCAGAAGACCTTTAACCGCGCCTTTCTCTCCTGTTACGGCGTTACGCCTACCCATTACCGCAAGACGCAGTCTTTCGGAACATAAGAAAAATTTTTATTCTGCGGAGGAAAAAGAAATGGAAAAAATGTATATAGGAACTTACAATGCCCCAATACTCATGGGAACCGGTGAAATCTACCAGGGGAGTGGAAAAGGCATCCACTGTCTGAACTTTGATCCCGAAAACGGTACTCTTCTGCCGTCCGGCTCGCCCGCTCCGGCAGACAATACGTCTTTTCTCTGCCTTTCTGCTGACAGACGCTTTCTCTATGCAGTCAATGAGCTCTCTGCCTCAGACAGCTCCGTCAGCGCATTTTCGCTGGATGCAGACGGCATCCCCGTCTATATCAATAAACAGCTTACCGGCGGGGCGTCCCCCTGCCATCTCGCCGTAGATTCCCGCTCCCGCCTGCTCTTTGCGGCAAATTACGGGGGCGGAAGTGTCTGTGTCTTCCCGATCTGTCCCGACGGCTCTCTCGGTAAGCGCTCAGATCTCGCAGTCCATAAGGGACAGGGCGCTGATCCTGTCCGTCAGGAAGCTGCACATGCGCACAGTGTTCTCTTAAGTCCGGATGAGACCTGCCTGTTCTGCGCGGATCTGGGGCTGGATAAAATATTTGTCTATGAGATCGACTATGCTTCCGGCACTCTCACGGAGCGTCCTGATGATTCGGCACTTTTCTGTCCGGGCAGCGGACCGCGGTCGCTTACGCTAAGCCCAGACGGACACTTCCTCTGTGTAACAGAGGAGCTCTCAAACGCGCTGAGTATCTTTGCTGTGCTGGAAAACCGGCTGACCTTTGTTCAGCGCATTCCAGCGCTACCCGAAGGCAGCAGCGTCCCTGTAAACTATCCCGCCGAGGCATCTTACAGCAGAGACGGACGCTTCCTCTATGTCTCCAACCGCGGTCACAATTCCATCGCAGTATACGCTTCTGCCTGCGATACCGGAAGGCTCACGCCTGTACAGTGGATTTCCACACAGGGCGATACACCGCGAAGCTTCACGCTGGACGCTTCCGGCAGGTGGCTCATTGCGGCAAATCAGGATTCCGGCTCTTTGAGTATCTTTTTGCGCAATCCCGCAGACGGACGTCTCAGCTTTTCCCATTCTGTGATGCAGCCGACGCCGGTATGCGTGCGTATCCGATAAAATGTAAACTTAACGGACAATTTTTATTTCTATTTAAGTTAGAGGTTCTATAATATAATCAGTGAATATAAGAAGCTATTTAGAGTTCTGAAGTCATTCAGGTGTAATGAGGAGAATACGATATGAGACTTTTACTGGCTGAGGATGAACATGCCTTGTCAAAGGCGCTGACAACAATATTGGAAAGAAATAATTACTCTGTCGATACGGCTTATGATGGTCAGGAAGCGTTGGAATATTTGGAAGCAGATAATTATGACGGCGTTATTCTTGACATCATGATGCCAAAGGTGGATGGGATTACCGTACTGCAGGAAATTCGAAAAAAGGGGAACCTAATCCCGGTGCTTCTGCTGACAGCAAAGTCCGAGGTAGATGATAAAGTTCTGGGACTGGATGCAGGCGCAAACGATTATCTCACCAAGCCATTCCATTCAAGGGAACTGCTGGCACGGATTCGGGCTATGACCCGGACGCAGACCGTCCAGGCAAATTCACAGTTGAGAATCGGAAACGTTACATTGGATCGCGCTGCCTATGAGCTTTCCACCCCATCAGGGAGCTACCGGCTGGCAAACAAGGAATTTCAGATGATGGAGATGCTGATGAGAAATCCCAAAAACTTGATTTCCTCCGAGCGGTTTATGGAAAAAATATGGGGATATGACAGTGAAACAGAACTCAATGTGGTATGGGTATATATTTCTTATCTGCGCAAGAAGTTAGCTGCACTGCATGCTGATATTCAGATTAAAGCTATGCGAAATGCCGGATATACTTTGGAGAAGATCGTATGATTCGCAAACTTCGCATCAAACTGATTCTTGCATCCATGCTGTCCCTTCTGCTTGTATTAGCTGTGATTTTTGGGGCGGTAGGCGTCCTGAATTATAAAAAAATCGTAACAGATGCGGACAGCATACTCACAATATTAGAAGAAAATGATGGTAGTTTTCCAATTGGCAGGCATCCGGGAGATGGTCAGTTCATTACAGACGCTCCCCCAAAAGAGACCCATCGTTTTTCTCCTGAGTTACCTTATGAATCTAGATATTTTTCTGTGTTTCTTACTCAAGACGGCGCAGTACTGTCTGTAAATACGGGAAAAATCGCTGCTGTGGATACAGAAACGGCCGTCGAGTATGCACAGGCGGTATTTAATACCGGGAATTCACAGGGATTTATCGGTGACTATCGTTATACTGCTTATGACGCGGAAACAGAAACTCATATTATTTTCCTGGACTATGGGCGTGAAATGAGTTCCTTTCGAACATTTCTGTTTACGAGTATAGGTGTCTGTATACTGGGATTACTGGCCGTGCTGCTTTTGCTGATTTTCCTTTCCGGACGAATCGTCAAGCCATTTTCAGAGAATTACGAAAAGCAAAAACATTTTATCACCGATGCAGGGCATGAACTGAAAACGCCTCTAACTATCATTGATGCCGATGCAGAAGTGCTGGCGATGGATATTGGAGAAAATGAATGGCTGAGCGATATTCAGACGCAGACAAAGCGCCTGGCCGAGCTGACAAATAGTTTGATTTTGTTATCCCGAATGGAGGAGCAGCCTCAGACAGAAAAAATTGAGTTTCCCCTTTCTGATTTATTAGAAGAGGCGGTGGAGACATTTCAGACATTAGCACGAGCACGCGGAAAAACTCTTTGCAGTCATATTCAGCCCATGCTGTCTATGACAGGCGATGAAAAATTAATACGGCAGCTGGTTGCGATTTTGCTGGACAATGCTGTAAAAGACTCTGACGATGGTGGTTACATTGAATTTTCTCTGAAAAAGCAGAAAACTACTATATATCTGAGTGTATTTAACACCGCAGAATCAATCTCCAGAGAGAGTCTGTCTCATTTATTTGACCGCTTTTACAGAGCCGATAAGTCACGGAATTCTAAGACAGGCGGTTATGGTCTTGGGCTTTCCATTGCATCAGCCATTGTCCACGCTCATAAAGGAAAAATCACAGCAAGTACTCAGAATGGAAAATCTCTGCTGATTGTTGCCGCTTTTCCCAGCTGATGATACGAGAAATAAAAAAATACATCTGAAAGGACGCTGTCTTTCTTGGGATAGCGTCCTTTTGTTTCTGAAATCAGCACCAGCAATAATTTTTAAGTTGATTTAAGCTTCTGATTTAAGCTTATCTAAGGTCTGCGTCCTATACTGTTTCCAAGTAAAAGATATTTACGGCAAACAGCTCTGTTTTTAATGAGAGAAGCTTATATTATGTATAACAATCAGGAATATATATCCGCAGAAGAAACCTTGAAGTCTCTCTTCTCTGAACCTGTGCGGATATGATGAATCAATGGGCATCGCATTACTGAAAGTTTCTGTTGATGAACTAAAATAGCACGGTAAGGGAGGCATTGGAAATGACATATCAATCTACTTTTAAGCGATACGAAATCAAATATCTGCTTACGGAACTTGAAAAGAAAGCTGTCTTGCAGGCAATGGCACCGTATATGCGGCTTGACAGCTACGGACGTACCACCATTCGAAACATCTATTTTGACACAAACACTTATCGGCTGATTCGGCGCTCCCTGGAAAAACCGGCATATAAAGAAAAGCTCCGTATACGAAGTTATCAGACTGTGTCTTCAGATGATCCGGTTTTTATAGAACTGAAAAAAAATATAAGTCTGTAGTATATAAACGCAGACTCACTCTCCCGGAATCGCAGGCAATGAACAGCTTTCGGTATGGTCTTCCTCTTCCTGTCCGTTCTCAGATCGCTGATGAGATAGAATATTTCCGCTCTTATTATGAGAATCTGCATCCAACTGTATTCCTTTCATATGAAAGGGAAGCGTTCTATGCTTTAGACGGCGGGGATTTTCGGGTTACTTTTGATGAAAACATACTCTATCGTAAATATGATTTTTCACTTGCAGGCAAGGTCTACGGTACGCCTCTGCTGAAAAAAGGTGAGACTTTGATGGAGATTAAAACTGCCGGAGGACTGCCTCTCTGGATGAGTCACGAATTAAACAGGCTCAGAGTGTACCGTACTTCTTTCTCAAAATACGGGCTGGCATACCAGCACATGATGACAAACACCAGTATGGAAAATTCAAGGAGGATCTTACATGTTTGCTGATTTGTTTAGAGGATTATTTGATACTGATATGACGAGTGTAATTGCACTATCTGATTTTCTTCTCTGCGTTTGCAGTGCTTTGATTATCGGACTGATTTTGGCTGCATTTTATATGTATCGAACCCGATACACCAAAAGCTTTGTCGCAACGCTGGCGCTGCTCCCTGCGGTCGTATGCGTGGTGATTATGATGGTAAATGGAAACGTAGGCACAGGTGTCGCAGTTGCAGGCGCTTTCAGCCTAGTTCGTTTCCGCTCTGCTCCCGGCTCCGCAAAAGAAATCGGAGCAATCTTTCTGGCCATGGGGACAGGGCTTATCATCGGAATGGGCTATCTGGGATATGCATTTCTGTGCGCAATCATTCTTGGCTTTGCAAGCGCTCTGTATACTCGCCTGGATTTCGGTACAAAGAAAAATTCTGCTCTGTATAAGACTCTTCATATAACAATTCCTGAAGATTTGGATTATACGGATGTTTTCGAACCCATTCTCCAGAAATACACATCTTCCTGTGAACTGACGATGGTTAAGACAACCAATATGGGCAGTCTGTTCCGCCTTACTTATAATCTGACTTTGAACAGTGCTGCCAAAGAAAAGGAACTGATCGATAAACTGCGCTGCCGCAACGGTAATCTGGAAATTTCAATTTCTGCCCAGGAAACCTTGATTGGTGAATTATAAAGGAGATCAGCCTATGAAAAAGAGAACAATAATACCGCTGTTTCTCACATTTCTTTTTTCTCTTTGCGCATGTAACTCCACAGACGTTTCAGAATCTGAAAGTTTCCCGTCAGAAACAGTCCAAACTGAGTCTGTAGAGTCAGTATCAACGGTAAATTCATCCGGCATGTTCACAGACAGAGACATGGAAATTGGGTATGATGAAGAAACAAGCGCACATATCACACTGTCTGGAGATGGCGCTTCGAGTGATTCCGATGCTGTTCAGATTTCAGGCAGTACGGTTACAATTACGGATGAAGGGACGTATATTCTATCCGGCACTCTGAATAATGGAATGATCGTAGTCAATGCGGAAGATACGGATAAAATACAGCTGGTATTAAACGGCGTTCAAATCGTAAACTCCACCTCAGCCGCTGTCTATATCTCAGAAGCAGATAAGGTATTTATCACCACTGTATCAGCGGCAGAAAATACCCTTGCTAACGGCGGTGAATACGCTTCAATAGATGATAACAACATTGATGCCGTCATTTTCTCCAAATCGGATCTGACACTGAACGGTGACGGTACACTGACCATTACCGCCGCAGCAGGTCACGGCATTGTTTCCAAAGATGATCTGGTTTTTGCGAGTGGAACCTATGACATCACAGCGGCGAGTCATGGAACTTCCGGAAAAGACAGCGTGAGGATAGCGAATGGAAGCTACAAGATTATCTCCGGCAAAGACGGGATCCATGCAGAAAATACGGACGATGCGAATCTTGGATTCCTCTATGTGGCAGGAGGAACCTTTGAGATTACAGCCGAAGGGGATGGAATGAGCGCGAGTGCATATCTGCAGGTTGACGATGGAGACTTTACCATTACTACAGGAGAAGGCAGCTCCAGCGTTACCATGTCAACAGATACCATGGACTTCAGACAGGAAGGCAATGCCGAGACGGAAAGCACAGATGCTCAGGAAGAGGATTCTGTAAGTCAGAAAGGCATTAAGGCTGATGGATACATCTCCATTGCAGACGGAAATTTTGTGACTGATACGGCAGATGACTCCATCCATGCGAACAGCAACATTCTTATTGCAGGCGGAGCATATGAACTGCGAAGCGGCGACGACGCAATCCATTCTGACGCTGCTGTTACCATACAAAACGGTACCATCACTATTGCCTATTGTTATGAAGGGATTGAGGGGCTGACCATCACTATTGACGATGGAATTTTTGATATTGATTCGGTAGATGACGGGATTAATGCCGCAGGCGGCGCTGACAGCTCCGGTTTTGGAGGCGGACGCCCCGGACATGATCAGTTCTCCGATTCGTCTGACAGTTCTATTATCATCAATGGCGGAGAGTTTGTCATTGTTTCCACCGGTGACTGCATAGATTCCAATGGCTCTCTCACAATCAATGGCGGCATGTTAGACCTCACATGTAATGGAAATGGAAATACTGCTCTGGACTGTGATGGAACCTACGCCAATAATGGCGGCGATGTTACCACCAACGACGGTTCTGAAAGCAATCCGGGCCAGATGGGCGGTCAGGGTGGTGGAATGCTTCCGGGTCGCGGAAGACATGAAGCTATATTAAAAAACTGACCTCTTATAAGGGGCTGTAAAAAAATGATTTCTCATTTTTTTACAGCCCCTTCCGCAGAAAAATTTATTTTCGCTGCCTCGTATTCCTCATCGCTTCATTTTCCGTCTCTTCTTCATAACTTCCTTCTTCTGCCTGATCTCCGCCGCTTCCTCGTCGCTTACCTGACGGATGGTCTTAATCGCGAACACCTTTCCCTCATCCGTTTTTTTAATCCTGGTCTTACCCTTGAGCATCCCGTGCTGGGGACAGAGGGCCAGACAGTAATAATTCTTAGAATTATTGGAAAACCACCGCAGTTTCTTGCGCGCGGTCTTTCCGCACACATTACAGTGTGTGGAGCTCACTTCCCGGTCATGCATGGCTTCTTCCTTCGATCCAAACTCCCGGGAAATAAATTTAGAGTATCCTTTATATACTGCATGGATTTCCTCTTTCTTGGATTTCGGATTCTGATAGCAGTCAATGGAATCAAAGTCCCTTATTACCTGCTCCTCAATCCGCATGAAAATGCGTGCCGTATATCTGGCATCCGCCAGAGCGCTGTGGAATTTCTGATCCTTTTGAAGCTGCAGAAAATCTATGACATGTTCCAGAGATTTCCTCGTCTTTCCGTCCTCAAACGAGATTGAGAACAGCTTCTGCACATCGCAGAAATGAAGAGGTCCCTTCAGCAAATGCAGAATCCCGTAATACTTCATATTTCTCTGCAGCTCGAGCAGGTCAATATTTCCCCAGGTACAGAATACCGCCTCCGGACCGCAGAATGTCAGAAATTCTCTGACTGCATCCAGGAAGCTGATTCCCTGAGCCAGCGCCTCGTCGTCCAGATTAATGACTTCCCTGGTACGGTAGTGGAGCTTCTTATACACCGCCGGCTTTATAATTCTGTGAAACTCTTCCACATACTCCCTGTCCTTATTCAGTTTTACTGCCCCGATCTCGATGATCTCAAATGGAAGCCCTGCCTCCTCCCTGCATTTCCCGTATGGACACTGGTTCCATTCCAGGTCGAATACTATATAATTCATTACAGCACCTGCTTACATATTTACTATGTTTTGTTACTTTTCGTTTGCCGATTCCTTATCCTTCGGCAGAATGAGATTCAGCACAATCGCCATCAAGGTTGCGAGCACAACCGGAGATTTTCCGAAAATCGTAGTTACCCAGTCCGGAAATGTTGAGAGCGCTCCTGTCGCCTGGCAGACTCCCATACCCATCGCAACTGCAAGTCCCACAATGGATGTGTTGCGGTAGCTCATTTTTTCCGACGTAATCAGTTTAATTCCCGTCATGGCGATAGACGCGAATACGGAAATGGTAGCTCCTCCGAGCACACACTGAGGAATCGTGGTCAGCACTGCAGAGAACTTCGGCAGTATTCCCGCTATTACAAGAATCACTGCGGAAAGTCCGAGCACGCAGCGGTTGATAACCTTTGTTGTGGTCACAATACCTACATTCTGGCTGTATGTCGCTGTCGGCAGTCCTCCGAAGAACGAGCACAGAATATTCATAACACCGTAGCCCAGGATACCGCCCTGCAGTTCATCATCCTTTGGCTCGCGGTTCATACTTCCGACCGTCGTTGCGGAAAAATCTCCGATTGCCTGAATCGAATTGATTGCAAACAGAATTCCTATCGCCGCACATGCCGATGGCTCAAACTGAATCTTAAAATGCATAATCTGCGGAATCTGCACTGCCCCTGCGGTGCGGATACTCTCAAAGTCCACCATACCGCATGCCAGTGATACGACATAACCGACTGCAATCCCGATCAGAATTGAGAGCAGTTTAAGCGTTCCCTTTCCGAAATGGTTCAGAACCGTCACGATCGCAAGAGTCAGAAATGCAATCAGCCAGTTCTTCGCTGAACCGTAATCAGGTGAGCTTGTACCGCCTGCCATGTAATTAATGGCTGTGGGGTACAGCGAAAGACCGATGGAGAACACGACGGTTCCCGTTACCAGCGGCGGGAACAGCGGACGTATCTTCTTTATAAAGATTCCCACAATAATCGCGATAAATCCGCCGACTATCGTAGCTCCGAATATGGCTCCCACGCCCATATCACCCGCGATTGCCTGCATACTGGGCACATACGCAAAGCTCACTCCCATGATAACCGGAAGTCCCGATCCAAGGCGCAGCCCATCCTTCTTTCCGATACAGAAGAGCTGCAGCAGGGTCGACAGTGCTGCCGTCAGCAGAGCTGCCTGGATCAGAATGACCTTATCCGCTCCCGTAATCCCCTGGCTCTCTGCCGCTCCTCCGACAATAATTGCCGGGGTAACGCATCCCACGATCATTGCAACTACATGCTGCAGCGCCAGCGGAAATGCCTGTTTGAAGCTTGGCACACCGGTGAGCTCAAAGATGCTTCCCTGTCCTATTGCCTGTTTCTTCATTTGTTTTCCTCCCTGTTTTTCCCTCCATAGATATATGGATTTGTTCTTTCCTATTATATAAGAATCACCGATAAGATACAACCTCAGTGCCTCTTAAATATTAAAATATTCAGGATATTGCTCCAGCATATCCCCAAAATTTCTCCGGTATCCCGACAGATGCTTCTCATAGAATCTCTCCAGATCGCCATCCGGCGCCTGTCCAGTCAGTAAAATCCGGTAAAGGACACGATTCTCCTCTTCTTTCAGCACTGCGCTGTCATATGACATCCTTCCGTCCAGATAACATACCCGGTCATAGTGGGAACAGACATTTCTGACTGCCCTCCAAATCGTCTCCTTTCTGCTGAATCGATAAATCATATGATGAAATTCGCCGTCCAGCCGGTACAGCTCGTCTACGCTGTCCTCACGCTTTACCGCCTCAGACTGGTATTTCAGATTCTCCTTAAAGGCTGCGATCTGTCCGGAAGATAGGCTGCCTGCGATCTGCATCAGAACTGCCGGCTCAACCCGCAGCCTCAGAAAAAATCCCTCGTTCATCCGCTCGACATCCAGTCTCGCCACTTTTGATCCGCTCTGCGGATAGACTTCTGCCAGAGCCTCCTCCTTCAGCATCAGGATTGCCTCATGTACCGGTGTACGGCTTACTTTCATCTGATCGGCAAGCTCATTTTCATTAAGCGTCTCCCCCGGTGTAAGTACCAGCGTCATGATATTTTCTCTGACTGTCCGGTATGCATATTCGCGGTTATTCTCCTTCTCACGCTTCTTGGGAAGTCTGATCTCCATCCGCTCCACCTCCTCTTCATCTGATATATTACTTTAGCCCCTCCATACTACCATACGGCACATGCCCCGTCAATCTTAATATAAATGTAATACCTCCTTCTTCTCTTTTTATGGTACAATACAAACAAATGAAAAAGGGAGGTGCAGTGCATGTTTTTCACCGGATTTTTTATACTGTTTATTCTCATGTTCCTGCTCATCTTCGGCATGTTCCTCTTCACTTTAATCCGGTCGGTTTCTCAATGGAATAAGAATAATCACTCCCCGCATCTTACAGTAACCGCCACAGTAGTATCCAAACGGATGGACGTCTCCTATCACAGCACTGGACACGGCAGAACCTCCTCGTCCTCCTATTACGCAACCTTCCAGGTGGAAAGCGGCGACCGGATTGAACTGCCTATGAGCAGTGAAGAATACGGTCTTCTCGCCAACGGAGATTACGGGAATCTAAGTTTCCAGGGAACACGCTATCTGGGATTTGAGCGCTTCTTTTAAGCGGAAATACCTGCAAAACAGGACAGAATACGCAGATCTCTCTGCATACGCTGTCCTGTTTTTATTACTTATTATACTTTGCCCGCAGCAGCCGCGCAGCCTCTTGACGTCCCGTCTGCTCCAGACGCTGTATATATTCTTCCAGATGTCCGTGCGTGTGGTACGGCCCGTCCTCCTGCATTACGGTCCACAGCGGATCAATCTGACTGTCAGACTTCATCATCTGCTCATCATGCCAGTCAAGGATGATCTTGGCGCCCTGAGCGCATATCTCCGGATACTGCTCCTTCACATCATGCTGCTCGTGCGGATCCTCTTTGACATTGAACAGCATTTCCTTCGGAAACAGATGAAAGCCGTCATGATATGTTCTTATGTACAGCCAGTCCCCAAAACGCGCGGATCTCTGGCAGACATGCGCCATCTGAGAGACGACGAGGCTGTCTCTTCCCGTCTGTACGCCGTCGGTAACTGCCTTTGCATAGCTCTGTCCATCCCAGTTGCTGCAGTGCTTTACGCCCAGCAGGTCTGCCATGGTCGGAAGAAGATCCAGACTATAGTGGAAAGAGCTCTCCACCATGCCTTTTTGTCCGCCCGGCCATTTCAGCAGGAACGGAATATGGCAGGTCGGATAATCCGCAGTAGCATGCTCGGAATAAATCGCAAGCTCACCCATATTTTCCCCGTGATCCGAGGTAATGATGACTGCAGTGTCGTCATAAATTCCCTGTTCTCTCAGAAGATCAAGAATCTGTCCGACGCATTCGTCTGTGTAGCGGATTCCGCAGTCATATCCGTCGAAAATCTGTCTGAGCTCTTCCTCATTTTCTGCTTTTCCGAGCTGTCTGGGGTACCGGGGGCTCGTCGCGTCGTTGTACATATTCAGCTCATTAATGCCATGCGGACTGGATACCTTTTTATGCATTTCCAGCACGTCCTTGTCAATCCATGTGTGGAATGGTTCATTCTCAAACGGATTTCCGAACGATTCGGGTGCGCGGTACGGCGTATGCGGATCCCAGAAATGAACGTGCAGGAACCAGTCATCGCGGTCACAGTTGCGCCGCAGCCAGTCCAGGGCTACCGGAAGCACTTCTTCTCCTGACTCACTGCCTCTGCCGCCCACATTATAACACTCGTTAAATCCGGCGTTGAACCACCAGGAAGAATGGCGCTCCGGAAAGGTGCTCACTGAAGCTGTGTAAAGTCCGGCATGCCGGAAAATATTGTGGAAGTTATTATCGTCCACAATATCCGTAAAATCTCTCGTCCTTCCCGTAAGCCTGCGGTCTCCCGCAGTTCCTCCGTGTCCCACAGCACCGTTTCGGATTCCGAACATACCGCTTACCAGAGATGCCCTTGACGGAAGACACGGCGCATCGGCACAGTAATAGTTGTCAAACCGTATGCCTTCCTCGCTGATCTTGTCCATATGGGGCGTCGTATTTCTGTAATAGCCATAGCATCCCATATGGTCGGGGCGCAACGTATCAATGTCAATAAATAATACCCTCATTTTTGTTTCCTCCATAATTTCATTTGGTATTTTCTATTTTATCACTTTACTTACATTAAAAAAATAGGTATTATGAGATTATATTATTCTTTTCATAAAAAGGAGCAAACACATATGAACAGCAGTAAAGTAATTCTCGTTTCCATTGACGGTATGCGTCCGGACGGACTTCTTGCATGCGGACATCCGTTTGTAAAGGAGCTCATGGAGAAGAGCAGCTTTTCCATGAAAGCAAGCTCCATGATTCCGTCCATTACACTGCCCTGCCATCTCTCCATGTTCTATGGAGTAACACCGCAGCGCCACGGGGTGACAACAAACACATTTACGCCATTCGCTCGTCCGCTCAACGGAATCTGCGAACAGTTGAGTGCCGCCGGAAAGAAGTGCGCTGCATTCTACAACTGGGAACCCATGCGTAATGTCTGGAGTTCAGACTGCATGAAATATTCCAGCTATATCGAGGCATATGAGGAAGAGAATTCCGACCTGCTTCTGACGGAGCAGCTCATTGCCCTGATGCAGTCCAGAAAGCCGGATTTTCTCTATGGATATCTCGTGGAAACCGACGAAAAGGGAGGACACGACCACGGCTGGATGTCTGAGGAGTATATAAAGCAGCTCTACAACGCAGTAGACTGCGCAGAGAAAATCTACCGCGCCATGCCGCCGGAGTATTCTCTTATCATTACCGCTGACCATGGCGGACACGACCGTACTCACGGTGATACCTGTCCGGAAGACATGACGATTCCGATGTTTTTCCTCGGCGACTCCTTCGAACCAGGCAGAGAGCTGGAAAATATCAGCCTGTTGGAGCTTGCGCCTACCATCGCAGCGCTGACTGGCACGGCACGTGTCAGAGAATGGGAGGGACGGTCGCTGGCGTAAGCCGCCGGGGTTCATTGTCCACCGCGGATAAATACTCATAAGACTGCTGGCGGAGCGAATCATTCGCTCCGCCAGCAGCTGTATCTCACATTTGCTTATTCTTTCTGCCCATTCTACCTCCTCTTACAGATCACATCACCTTTTCTGATTTATATTATACATCACTCTATTTCCCCTTATACTTTTTGAGCAATTCCTTCCCCGCCGAAGTCTGAAAAACGTCCTGGATCTGCGCCATTTTACTTCTGTCCGGATGGCTTTCATAGCAGTTAATAATCAGATCTGCTTCCATCAAAAGCTGTAAAAGCTTATCTCTCGGAGTATCGTAGTCATGATGCTTTAGTACCAGTTCAATAATCTGAGGAATATACTCAGGCGCATAATTGGCTTCTTCCAGAAATTTTTTTACAAGACGGGGGGCTTCCTTTTTCTGATTTTCCTGGCTGGCATCCCCATTATAGTTCTCTTTACAATATTTGATGGCAATGTCGTGCAGAATCGCCGCTGCCTGCAGAATCTGCTGTTCTTTTTCTGAGATTTTTTCCCATTCTCCAAGCAGCTTTGCCAGTGCATATACCTTTAAAATATGCTGCGTGCGCCTGCTATGACCTTCCTCATAGCATAATGCGCTGTATAAAAGATATGTTTCATTATTATTCATCACTTTTTCAATATCCTTTCACGATTTTAGTTTTTATTAAGCGGAATGCAGCAGACAATCTATGATCTTTGGCAAAATGTTTCTCGATGAGACTATTTTACCATATTGCCGCAACAAGATACAGAGGGGAATTCTTTTTCAGGATACCGAAACGCTCGGTATTGTGGATACACAATCCACATAAAATCTGCGTGCTTGACTCTTATTTCAGATATAGTATAATTTTCTTACGGTATACAGTAAAACGTCAAAAAGGAAAGAGAGGCAAGTTTCATGACTTCTTTTACGATAGATCATAAAAAAGTAGATGTATTTCCCAGCAGGCAGTCTGACAGACCAATAATCTACCTGAACACCTATGGGCATGAGGGAAAACAAGTATTCGAACACCTGCAGGCATCTGACTGCCTGGATTTTACTCTGGTAGCAATCAGCAACCTGGAATGGAATCACGATATGGTCCCCTGGACAATCCCGCCCATCTCAGAAAAGGGCACTCCCTGCACCGGAGGGGCAGATGAATATTTAAAACTGCTGCTGGATGAGATCATACCAAACGCGGAAAAGACCGTGCCGGGCACTCCCGCCTGGCGCGGAATCGCAGGCTATTCCCTGGCCGGGTTATTTGCTGTGTACTCGATCTGCCAAACAGACATATTTTCCCGTGCTGCCAGTATATCCGGTTCCCTGTGGTTTCCTGGGTTCAAAGAGTACATTTTTTCTCATGTACCGCAGAAGAAGCCTGACTGCATATACTTTTCGCTGGGCGACAGAGAATGCAGGACGCGGAACAAATTTCTGAAATGCGTTCAGCAGAATACGGAAGACATCAAATCCTTCTATGAAAAACAGGGTTTTGATCTGACTTTCCAGCTAAACCCCGGAAATCATTTCAAGGACGGTGTACTGCGCACGGCGGCAGGAATTCGCTGGATATTACTTTCCCACAGTCCGCATCCCGATAATCACTAACTATTCAAATCACCAATTATAAGTACCTTCCGGATTTTAACCCGAAAATCGCTTTCGATATAGAGAAAACCTGTCTACCCGCATGCGGGCAAAGCCGAATGATCTGTTCCTCAACTCCATCTTCATTATCCTCAATGAAATCTCCTTCAACCCGCAGTAAAAGCCCGTTCAGGACAGATGTTTTTATAATTTTACCCGTTTATACTATGCTGTTCTAATACTATCGGTAATCTCTGCCCGGATATTAGCAGAGCATTCTGCTCCGGCTGTTAGCAATACGATAAATCTGTTAGCAGAAATATTATTCATTTGTATGCTTTCATTCTTTCAGAAAACAAAAAAGCGGGAACTGTTTTAGCATTTTTGCTAACAATTCCCGCTCTTCCAAGCGCGTCCCTGAGAGGAGTCGAACCTCCGCTGACGTGCCTTAGGAGAAACCACAACCAAATCAACCAGCGTATAACAAAGACTCCTCTAATGTCCTGGAACGCCCTATTTTCCTGGACATTTTAGCCTTTTGAAACGGGATGGAATAACCTCAAGTTCCATCTCGTTTCTTCTTGTATCCTGGTGTGAAATTAGCAGGTTGTTAGCAGCAAACGGACTGGAATCCGGTACATCCGCCATTTGATTAGCAGATTGTACCACCTCTCAGGAACGCCGACACGCAAAACTAGACATTCTGAATTTTACCCGTAATAAAATAACGTGTCATCTGAAAAATATATGATATTATATAATTTCTCATATAAAATCTTACCACACCGTACCTGAAAACACAAATATTTTAAGCAAAGGAGAGCCCTTATGGAATATCAATTAGAACTCAAACAAATCGTAGATTTTCCACGCTGCCGGATCTACCGCAACTTCATACAGACCTTATTAAATGACAGGAGCATCCGAACCACCGGAGGCTCTTTTCTTTTCTGGTATCTGGTTCTCTGCTCCTACGCCAATTACAGCACTTCCA